>DATCGK010000397.1:0-5917 GCA_036508975.1 Candidatus Limnocylindrales bacterium | reverse complement strand
TCCGCCTGCGCCGGCCCGCGGGATCGGTCGCCGGCGGGCGCCGCGCCGAGCGGCCCCGCCTCGGTGTCCACGTGCCCGGCCACGTCCCCACCCAGGCCGCCGGCGCCGCCGCCACCCTCGCCGCCACCCTCGCCGCCCCCTCCGGCAACCCGGCCGGCCCGGACGCATCGCCCCGCCGCGAGGCCGCCACGTCACCCGCGGTCGGCATCTTCCGCCCCGGTGCCGGCGTGGGGACCCGCGTCCGCGCCGGCGACCGGATCGCGATCGTGGACCTGCTGGGCATCCCCCAGGACGTCGTGGCCCCCATCGACGGCATCGTGGTCGATGTCCTCGCCCAGGGCGGTGACGCCGTGGAGTACGGCGAGGAGGTCGCGGTGGTCGAGGCGGTGCCGGAGATGCGCGCGGCAGGCGATGACGACCCCGCGGACCGGGAGGCCTGATCATGGTCAGCCGGATCCTCATCGCAAACCGCGGCGAGATCGCCCTCCGCGTGCTCCGCGCCTGCCGGACGCTGGGGATCGAGGCGGTCGTCGCCTATTCCGAGGCGGACCGCGCGTCGCTGCCGGCCATGCTCGCCGACGAGGCCATCTGCATCGGCCCCGCGGATGCCCGGCGCTCCTACCTCTCGGCGCCGGCGATCATCTCCGCGGCCCTCGTGACCGGGTGCGACGCGATCCACCCGGGCTACGGGTTCCTCTCCGAGGACGACGCCTTCGCGGACGCGGTCCGTGCCCACGGCCTGACGTTCATCGGCCCGCCGGCCAACGTGCTGGAGCGGTTCGCGTCCAAGGAGGAGACCCGCCGCCTGCTCGCCGCCCACGGCCTGCCCACGATCCCGGGGTCCGGGCTGCTTCTGGACGAGGCCCAGGCCCTCGAGGACGCGGAGCGCGTCGGCTACCCGGTGCTGGTCAAGCCATCGGCCGGCGGCGGCGGCAAGGGGATGCGGATGGTCCGCTCCCCGCGCGAGCTGGCCGCGGTCCTGCCGATCTGCCGGTCCGAGGCGAAGGCCGGGTTCGGCGACGACTCGCTGTACCTGGAGCGCTGGCTGGAGGACAACCGCCACGTCGAGGTCCAGGTGGCGGTGGACCGGTTCGGCCACGGCGTCCACCTGTGGGAACGGGACTGCAGCGTCCAGCGCCGCCACCAGAAGATCCTCGAGGAGTCTCCGTCACCGGCCATGACCCCCGCCGGCCGCCTCGAGCTCGCCGAACGCGCCATCAAGGCCGTGGTCGCCGCGGGCTACGAGAACGTGGGGACGCTCGAGTTCCTGGTGGACAACGACGGCAACGCCTACTTCATCGAGATCAACTGCCGCATCCAGGTCGAGCACCCGCTCACCGAGGTGCTCACCGGCATCGATCTCGTGGCCACCCAGATCCGGATCGCGTCCGGCGAGCCGCTGGGCTTCAACCAGGAGGACGTCCCGCAGCGCGGGCACGCCATCGAGTTCCGGATCAACGCCGAGGACCCTGCCCACGAGTTCCGCCCGGGCGCCGGCACGATCGAGCGGCTCAACATCCCCGGTGGCCCGGGCGTCCGGTTCGACTCGCACGCCTACACCGGGTACGAGGTCCCGCCGTACTACGACTCGCTGCTCGGCAAGCTGATCGTCTGGGGGCCGACCCGCGAGACGGCGATCGCCCGCGGCCGGGCGGCGCTCAACGAGCTGGTCGTGGAGGGCGTGGTCACCAACGCCGCGATCCACCGTGCGCTCCTGTCCTCCCAGCCGTTCCTGGACGGCAAGTTCACCACCAACCTGCTGGACCGCGTGGGCGCCGCCGCGTTCCTCGCCGGTGCGGAGCGCGCGGGATGACCGACATGGCCACCTGCCGCACATGCAGCCCTGCACCGAACGTCGCGCTCGCGCCGCCCGCGCCCGTCCACGATCCAGCCGAAGCCAACCGGAGACTCCCGTGACCGACGCCATTCCCGCTCCCGTGACCGACGCAACTCCCGCACCCGCCGCCCAGACCGGGACCGTGCACTCGGTGCGCGAGATCGAGAGCCTGCTCCCGCACCGCTGGCCGTTCCTGCTGGTGGACCGGATCGTGGAGTACGACCCGGAGGCGAAGCGGATCGTGGGCATCAAGGCCGTGACCGCCACGGAGTGGTTCTTCGCGGGCCACTTCCCGGGCCTGCCGGTCATGCCCGGTGTGCTCCAGGTCGAGGCGCTCGCCCAGACGATGGGCATCTACGTGGCCAAGCAGCCGGGCTTCGGGGATCGGATCGGGTTGTTCGCGGGGATCGACGAGGTCCGCTTCAAGCGGGTCGTGGTCCCGGGCGACGTCCTGCGCCTCGAGATCACCATGGAGAAGCTGGGCAGGCGCTTCGGCAAGGGCCGCGGCGTGGCCAGCGTCAACGGCGAGACGGCCTGCGAGGGCCTGCTCTCGTTCGTCATCCCGCCGGCCGGGGTGCTGCGTTGACCCGCATCGCCGTCCTGTCCGACGTCCACGGCAACCTGCTCGCCCTCGAGGCGGTCCGCGCGGAGCTCCGCCGCGAGAAGCCGGACGCCGTGCTGGTGGCGGGTGACCTGGTCCTCAACGGCCCCGACCCGAACGGCACCGTCGACGCGCTGCGCCTCCTCGAGTCCGAGGGCGCAATGATCGTCTCGGGCAATACCGACATCGCGGTGGGGGATTTCGACTACGGCGCGGCCTACCCGCAGTACCAGGACGGCATCCCGGACACGATCCGCGAGGCCGCCGAGTGGGCCCACGACGAGCTGGGCGACGAGCAGCTGGACTGGCTGCGGCGCCTGCCGTCCGAGCGCCGGATGCGCGCAAATGGCGACACGCTCGTGCTGGTGGTCCACGCCTCGCCCGGCTCCCAGACCCGCGGCTTCGACCAGGCCCTGGACGCCAACGTGATCTACGAGCGCGTCGCCGCGACGGACGCACGGGTCATCTGCGTCGGCCACACCCACATGCCCGAGATCCGGGACCTCGGCTGGAAGGTGATCGTCAACGCGGGCAGCGCGGGCTATGTGTTCGACGGCGACCCGACGGCCTCGTGGGCGATGGTGACCGTGGTCGATGGCGTGGTGGACGCCGAGATCCGCCGCACCCCGTTCGACGTCCTCGCCGTCGCCAACGCGATCTCCGCGCGCGGACTCCCCGGCGACGTCTACCGGGCCGCCACCGTCCGCACGGGGAAGCTGGTCCGATGAGCTGGACCTGGCCGGAGCGCCCCCGGCGTGTCGTCGTCACCGGGATGGGCATGGTCTCGGCGCTCGGCAGCGACGTCGCCTCCACCTGGGACGGGCTCGTGGCGGGACGGTCCGGCATCCGGGCCATCGAGAACATCGACGCGTCGCGGCTCGCGGCGCGGATCGCCGCCGAGGTCCGGGACTTCGATCCGTCGGCCGTCCTGGACCGCAAGGAGATGCGCCGGACGGACCGCTACATCCAGTTCGCCCTGGTCTGCACCCGGCAGGCGCTCGATTCTGCCGGCCTGCCCGGCCGGCTGGAGGGCGACCGGGCGGCCCGCACCGGCGCGATCGTCGGGTCCGGGCTGGGAGGCGTGACCACCCTGTTCGACAACGTGCTCGTGATGGGACAGCGGGGCCCCGACCGGATCTCGCCGTTCTTCATCCCGATGGGGATCGCGAACGTCGCCGCCGGCCAGGTGGCCATCGCGACCGGCGCCATCGGCCCGAACTTCGCCACCGTGTCGGCGTGCGCCAGCGGCGGCCACGCGCTGGGCGAGGCGTGGGAGACGATCCGGCGCGGTGACGCGGACCTGATGATCGCGGGCGGGGTCGAGGCGGGCATCCACGAGGCGGTGATCGGCGGCTTCGCGTCGATGAAGGCGCTGTCCACCCGGAACGACGACCCGGAGGCCGCCTCCCGCCCGTTCGACAAGGGGCGGGACGGCTTCGTCATCGGCGAGGGTGGCGGCATCCTCATCCTGGAGGCGCTGGAGCACGCCGAGGCGCGCGGAGCCGTGCCGCTGGCCGAGCTGGTCGGCTACGGAGCCACGGCCGACGCCTCGCACATCACCTTGCCGGCCCCCGGCGGGATCGGCGCGGTGCGGGCCGCCCGGCGGGCGCTGGAGAAGGCCGGCATGGCGCCCGGCGAGATCGACCACGTCAACGCCCACGCGACCTCCACGCTCGAGGGGGACAAGGCCGAGCTGGCCGCGATCCGGACGATCTTCGGTAACCACGCCCCGAACGTGGCGGTGTCCGCCAACAAGTCGATGCTCGGCCACACGCTGGGTGCCGCCGGGGCGATCGAGGCGATCGCCACGATCATGGCGCTCCGGGAAGGCTGCGTGCCGCCGACGATCAACCTGGTCGATCCCGACGACCTTGGCGCGGGGCTCGACCTGACCCCCAACGTCGCGACCCGCAGGCCCCTGCGCGCGGCGGTCTCGAACTCGTTCGGGTTCGGCGGGCAGAACACGGCCCTGGTGTTCCGGCGGTGGGACGCATGAGCGCCGAGCGCGAGGAGCCCCGGGAGGGGCAGCCGATGGCCGACGCGCGACCCGCCGGGGAGGCGGGGCAGGCGGAGCCCGTGGAGCCCGTGGCCGTGGGTCCGGGCGATCCCGTCGAGGCGCATCGCCCGGATGGCGGGGAGGGGCCGGCACCCACGGTGGAAGAGGCCGCGAACCGGCCGGACGGCGAGGACGCCTCGCTGCTGTCCCTCGTCGACCGGCTTGCCGCGGTGCTGGAGCACAGCGATCTCGGCGAGCTGGAGGTGACCGCCGGCGGCACCACCATCATCCTGCGGGCCCCGTCCGCGATCGAGCGGACCATGACCCTGGCCGGTCCCGCATCCGCCGCCGAGGGTCCCGCAGCTCCCGCGGGCGGTGTCCCGGTCCAGGCGCCTGCCACCGCGGCCAGCGCACCCGCCGCCGCTCCAGCCGCCGCTCCAGCCGTCAGGCCGTCCGTGAAGGCGCCGCTCACCGGGATCTTCTACGGCGCCCCGTCCCCAGGCGCCACCGCCTACGTCGCGGTGGGCGACCACGTGTCCGTCGGCCAGATCATCGGCCTGATCGAGGCGATGAAGCTGTTCAACGAGATCAAGAGCGACCTCGCCGGCCGCGTCGTCCGGATCTGCGCGGACAACGGCGCGCTGGTGAAGGCGCGGCAGCCCCTCATCGAGGTGGAGCCCGCATGACCGCCCCCGCGTCCCACGCCGTCCGCCTCACGGGGTGGGGGCGCTACGCCCCGGCCCAGGTCCTGACCAACGCTGACCTCGCCCGGATGGTCGACACCAACGACGAGTGGATCGTCAGCCGCACCGGGATCCGCGAGCGGCACGTGGCGGCCGCGCACGAGACCACCGCATCGATGGCTGCCGTCGCCGGCCTGCGAGCCATCCGCACGGCCGGCCTCGAGCCGGACGACATCGACCTCATCATCCTCGCCACCCTGACGCCCGACTACTGGATGCCGTCGACGGCATCGCTGGTCAAGGAGGCGATCGGCAACGCAAGGGCCACCGCGTTCGACCTCGCTGCCGCCTGCTCCGGGTTCGTCTACGCCTACGCCACGGCCAGCGCCTACATCACCGCCGGGATGGCGAAGCACGCGCTGGTCATCGGGGCGGAGCTGCTGACCCGGTTCCTGGATTACTCGGACCGCGCCACCTGCATCCTGTTCGGCGACGGAGCCGGGGCCGTCGTCCTGTCCGCCTCCGACGAGCCGACGGCCAGCGTGGGCATCGAGCTCACCACCGAGCCGCAGGGCGCCTACATGATCTGGCTGCCCGCCGGCGGCTCCAAGAGCCCGGCATCGGCCGAGACGATCGCCCGCGGTGAGCACAAGATCCGGATGGAGGGCCGCGAGACCTACCGGTTCGCCACCCGGACGCTGGCCTCCACCGCTCTCGCCGCCGTGGACAAGGCCGGCTGGGAGCCGGGGGACGTGGACCTGTTCATCCCGCACCAGGCCAACATCCGGATCATCGAGGCG
>DATCGK010000396.1:0-7485 GCA_036508975.1 Candidatus Limnocylindrales bacterium | reverse complement strand
AATGATACGGCCGCGGCAACCGAGCGGGGCCCCGCACCCGACGCCGGGATCGCTGCCGCCACATCCCCGGGGGCCGTCGAGCCCGACGCATCCCCTGCGGCCGAGGTTGTGCCCGCCAGGGGGCCGGGCCGCCGCGGCGGTGTCCTCGTCGTCGCCCTCTCGCTGGTCGCCGTCCTCGCCGGCAGCGCGCTGTTCCTCTCCGGCTGGACCCTCGGCCACCAGGCCGCCCTGACCCCGGGGACTCCGACCAGCGAGGCCGAGGACTTCCAGGCGTTCTGGGACACCTACCGCGCCGTGACCGACCGCTACGCCGGTGGCGCGGTGGACCGCCGCACGATCATCGAGGGGGCGATCAAGGGGATGATCAGCGCCCTCGGCGACCCGTACTCCATGTACCTCACGCCGGCGGAATTCAAGCAGTCGCTGAGCAGCATCTCCGGCGAGTTCGAGGGCATCGGGGCCACCATCGGGACGGTCGATGCCGCGGGCAACACGTCCTCGTGCGCCACGATCGCGGCGGACTGCCGGCTGGTCGTCGTGGCGCCCATCCCGGATTCCCCGGCCGACAAGGCCGGCCTGCTGCCGGGCGACGTCATCGACACGATCGACGGCGCGTCGCTGGACGGCCTCACCGTGGACGAGGCGCGCGGCAGGATCCGTGGCCCGAAGGACACGACCGTCCACCTCGGGATCATTCGCAGCGGGCAGCCGCAGGAGATCGAGATCGTGCGGGCGGTGATCGTCACGCCCGAGGTGGAGTCGAAGGTCCTGACCAACGGAACGGTGGGCTACATCCGTCTGTCGGGGTTCTCGGACCATTCGGCCGAGGCACTCCACGCGGCCGCGGCGGCGGACGTCCAGGCCGGCCGGACGAAGCTGATCCTGGACCTGCGCGGCAACCCCGGCGGGATGGTGACGGCCGCGCGCGATGTCGCCAGCCAGTTCCTGGCCGACGGCACGGTCTTCTGGGAAGAGGACGCCAGCGGGAACCTGACCGAGTCCGTGGCCAAGCCCGGCGGGGCGGCGACGGACCCGAAGATCCAGCTGGTGGTGCTCGTGGACGGGGGATCGGCATCGGCGTCGGAGATCGTGGCGGGAGCCCTGCAGGATCGTGGGCGGGCGAAGCTGATCGGCACCAAGACGTTTGGCAAGGGCACCGTCCAGCAGTGGACGCAGCTCGAGGGCGACAACGGCGGGTTCCGCCTGACCATCGCCAAGTGGCTGACGCCGGACAAGACCTGGGTCCACGGGATCGGGATCACGCCGGACGTGGTGGTGGACACGCCGCCCGCGAAGCCGGGAGACGACCCGGTGCTGGACGCGGCCCTGAAGAAGCTGGGCGCGGCCTCGACCGGGTACGAGGTCCGCATCGCCGCCTGAGCCGGGTCTGGGTGCAGGTGGCCGGTGGGGCGCGACGCAGGCAGTCCCGTCACGTACCAGCGGGGCTGGTGCTATCCGGGCGCGACGCCCGAAGCGTGGTCATCCACCAGCGGAGCTGGTGCAAGTCCGAGTCGAACGGTCCGGCCGGGGCACATTTCCCGGTTGAGGCCACGGATGCGTGCGTGACGTGGGTCGCGCCGAGCGGCTGGGCCTGGCAGAACGTGGCAGGACCGCGCAGACCACCAGCCACCCTGGTATCTGGCGGAACCGTCCCGGGTAGACCGGCCCGACACGGGTCGGCTGGGCCCGGGTAGCGTCACGCCCGATTCCGGGGGTTGCACCAATCCGGATCTTCGGTTACGGTCCGTTCGAACGAAAGGAGGTGATGTGCAGTGATAGATCGTTTTAGTTGCTGCACCACCTCGTTGGAGATCGCCGCCTAGTTGCGATCCCGACGGGTGGTCGGTAGCAAATGAACGCCGGTCCGGCAACGGGCCGGCGTTCGTGCGTCCGGCGATCGGCGTCGCTCGTGCGACACTGGCGCCCCACCCCACCCAGAGGAGTCCCGCGATGGGCGACACGATCGCCCGGAACCGACGAGCCCATCACGACTACAGCATCGAGGACACCTTCGAGGCCGGCATCGTGCTGCGCGGCACCGAGATCAAGAGCATCCGCGATCACAAGGTGAGCCTCGCGGATGCCTACGCGCGCATCGAGCGTGACGAGGCCTGGATCATCGGCCTGCACATCGCCCCGTGGGGGACGACGGACGTCCGCTTCAACCACGAGCCCAAGCGCGCCCGGAAGCTGCTGCTGCATCGCCGCGAGATCGACGAGCTCTTGGGCAAGACCAAGGCCAAGGGCCTGACGATCGTGCCCCTGTCGATCTACCTCTCGCGCGGCAGGGCGAAGGTGGAGCTGGGGCTGGCGCGCGGCAAGCAGACGTGGGACCGTCGTCGCGAGATCGCGGATCGTGACGCGAAGCGGGACATGGACCGCCAGGTGGCCGAGGCGCGCAAGGGCCACGGGGGACGCTGACGGCGACTCGAAGGTTCGGCACAGGAGGGGATCGATGCGGCTCGCGAGAATGCTCCAGGCGGTTGACCTGCACGCGGCGGGCGAGCCGGGTCGCGTCGTCGTCGGCGGCGTGCTTGACGTTCCCGGCGCCACGATGTTCGAGAAGGCGCAGCACCTGGAGCACCACGGCGACGCGCTCCGGCGGCTGATGCTGCGCGAGCCGCGCGGCTACCCGGCCATGTGCGCCAACGTGATCCTGTCGCCGACGGACCCCGACGCCGACGCGGGGTACGTGATCATGGAGCACGTCGAGTACCCGGGGATGTCCGGGACGAACACGATCTGCGTCGCCACCGCGCTGCTCGAGACCGGCATGCTGCCGATGACGGAGCCGATCACCGAGATCACGCTGGAGGCGCCAGCAGGGCTGATCCGGATTCGCGCCACGTGTGCCGGCGGCAAGGTGACCGGGGTCACGTTCCGCAATGTCCCGGCCTTCGCCACCCACCTGGACGCGACGATCGAGGTGCCGAAACTGGGCACGATCGTGGTGGACGTGGCGTACGGCGGCATGTTCCACGTCATCGCGGACGCGGAGGCGCTCGGCTTCCGGCTGCTCCCGGACGAGGGCCGCGACATCACCCGCGTCACCGAGATGATCAAGGCGGCCGCCGCGGAGCAGCTGCCGGTCGTCCACCCGGAGCAGGCCGGGTTTACCGGCATCACGATCGGCCAGCTGTCCGGCCCGGCCCACGACCCACGCAACTCGTGGCGGAACGCGACGACGGTGTCGACGAGGACGCTGGACTGGTCGAAGCCGTCGACCTGGACGGGCGTCCTGGACCGCTCCCCCTGCGGGACGGGGACGTGCGCCAAGATGGCCACGCTGCACGCGAAGGGCCGCCTGCGCGTGGGCGACGAGTTCCGCCACGAGAGCATCCTGGACACCGTGTTCACCGGTCGGGTGGAGGCAGAGACGTCCGTGGGCGATCGCGCCGCGATCGTGCCGTCCATCACCGGCACGGCCTGGATCACGGGCTTCGCGAGCTACGTGGTGGATCCCGCGGACCCGTTCCCGGAGGGGTACACGGTCGGGGACATCTGGTAGGGGCCGAACTGACGTCGGACGGACGTCGGGCGGGCACCGCGTCACCGGCGAACGCCGGGGCACAAGCCGGAGGCACCCCGCGCCGCGTCACCCCTCGAGGCCGATCAGCCTCCGCACCGGCTCCAGCCCCTCGACCGTGATCTCCGGGCCGCGCACGAACGTCTCCGGGGTCAGGACCAGCGCCTGGTTGGCCTGCCACTCACCCGGGCGCCGGACCATGCGGCGCAGCCCGTTCGGCCGGTAGCCCACCTTCCGGCTGACCGCGAGCGAGGCGGGGTTGTCCACGAACGCCCCCGAGGTGATCTCCTGCGCCTCGAGGCAGTCGAACAGGAAGGCGCACATCGCCTGCCGCATCCGCGTCCCGATCCCCCGCCCCTGGTGCTCCCGCCCGAGCCACGAACCCGTTTCGCCTGTCCGCGTCACGAGGTAGTCCTGCGTGTGGAACCCCTGGGTGCCGACCACCACGTCCTCCCACCTGACGACCAGTTGGAGGCTCCAGTGCTCGCGGGCGAACGCCGCACGGGTGCCCCAGTGGTACTGGGCAAACCGCAGCGGCAGCTCCACGGCCGGGGTATCGGTCCAGGGCGTGCTGAACGGCATCTGGTCGGGGGGGTGGATGCCCTTGCCGGCCAGGTCCGCCAGCGCGGCGATGTCCGAGTCGGAGATGCCGCGGAGCTCGAGGGGGCCGGCCGTGATGCGCAGCCCGAGGACCGGGTAGATGTCGGCGATCGTCGTCATCTGCGGAGTATCGTCCGCGCGGCCCACGCGCCGCCAGACCTACCGCAGCAGGTAGCGCCGGCTGAGCGGGACCTCCGTCACCGGACCAACCGCCAGCGCTCGCCCGCCCAGGGACACCGCGCCGGTTCGCACGTCGATCTCCACCGGCGCCGTCGCCCGGTTCGCGTGCAGCGAGGATCGGGTCAGGCCGCGCAGCCCGTGCACGGGCACGAGGGCACGCCGAGTCCCCAGCCGGCGCGCCAGCGCCCCGCCGTCGATCCCCGACGCCACGAACGTCACGGATACCTTCGGGGCGGCCTCGGAGCGGCCACCCCAGTCGGGCCGGTACCGCGTGGGCTCCGCGCGCTCGAGGGACGCGTTGCCATCGCCCAGCGGACCCCAGGCGGGGAAGCCGCCCTTGAACACCCACTCCGGCTTGACGCCGAAGAACGCGGGCTTCCAGGTCACGAGGTCCGCCAGCCGCCCCACCCTGAGCGACCCCACGTGGTCGGAGATGCCGTGGGTGATCGCGGGCTCGATGGTGACCTTCGCGAGGTACCGCAGCACGCGGGCGGTGTCATCGCGGTCGTCCGGATCGGGTGTGCCCGCCCACTCGGCCGGCAGGCCCGGCACCCCTTCGGCTGCCCCGGACCGTCGCCAGGCCTTCATCACGTGGGCCAGCTGGAACGTGCGCCGCACCGTCTCGCCGATGCGCCCCATCCCCTGCGAGTCGCTGTTGACGATGCCGATGGCGCCCAGCTCGTGGAGCGGGCCCTCGGCCGCCATCCTGGCCTCCAGCACGCGCTCCAGGACCAGCGCGAGGTCGCCCGGCACGTTCCACGAGAGCCCGTGGTTGAGCACGGTCATCGGCACGTGCTCCACCGCCGTGTGCACGCCGAACGGCAGGGTGGGTGTGGTGGACGAGCACAGGATGGACGGCTCCCGGACCAGCCCCAGCAGGTCCGGGACGTGGCCGCCGCCCGTCCCCTCCACGTGGTAGGCGTGAACCGTCCGCCCGGCGATCGCCGCGATCGTGTCCTCCAGCTCCGCCGACTCGTGCAGCCCGTCGGTGTGGAGGCTCACCGACACGTCGCGCGCGTCCGCGTATCGGAGCACGTGGTCGATGAGGTCGGGGTAGGCGCCATTGTCCTCGTGGATCTTGAAGCCCACGGCTCCGGCCTCGACCAGCGCGTCGAGGTGACCGTCCTCCATCGCCCGCGCGCCCGCCTGTATGCCGACGTTGACCGGCCAGCCCTCGAGGCCCGCGAGGACCCGCTCCATCGCCCAGGGCGGCTCCTCGAACCCGGCGGTGATCAGCGTGGTGACGCCCGCGGCCAGGGCGGGAGGGAGCAGCTCGGGCCCGATCGTATGCACGTGCGTGTCGACCGCACCCGGCGTCACGATCATCCCGTAGGCCATGTACGGCTTGGTGTGCGGGCCGACGACCAGGTCGATCCCGTCGCTGATCTCCGGGCTGCCCGCCCGGCCGATGCCGGCGATGCGGCCATCCTTGATGCCGATGTCGGCCTTGACGACGCCGATGACGGGATCGACGACGAGCGCGCCCGCGATGACGATGTCGAGCTCCGACGGCCCTGCGGGCGCGTCCGACTGCGTCATCCGCATCCGCAGGTTCTTCGCGTAGCCCCAGATCGGCTCGTCGCCGGGCGCCGTGCGATCTTCGGCCACCCGGATCCAGAGGTCCGTGTCGCCCAGGCGGATCCGGTCGCCCGTGGTGGGGCCGTAGCGCTCGCGGTACTCCTCGGCCGAGATCCGGGTCATCGGCTGCCCTCCGGGTCACGGCCGCGTTCACCGGCGTAGCGGACCAGGCGCACGGTCTTCGTCTCGCCCGGCTCCCAGCCCAGGTAGCCGCCGGCCGGGATGTCCAGCCGGTAGCCGGCCGCGGCGTCGCGGTCGAACTCGAGCCGCTGGTTGACCCGGTGGAACGGGAAGTGCGACGAGATCCGGATCTTCCGGCGAGAGCGGCTGGTGACGGCCAGCTCGATCCACGGCCGCTGCGTGTTGACGTCCACCTCGCCCGCGTCGCCGATGAGGAGCGCACCGGGACCCAACGGGTCCGGCGGCGTGCCCCGGCCCAGGGGATCGTTGAGCGCGATCAACCGCGACCCGTCGCCCAGGAGAACCTCCAGGCGCACCTCGTCCAGCAGCTCCCGGACGCCGTCCAGCACGTCGTCAGGGTCCACGGCGGCGCGGCCCGCAGCCTCCACGTCCGCGTAGGTCCCACCTGCACGGGCGGCGTCGAGCATCGCGTCGCAGATGATCGCGATGGCTTCGGGGTGGTTGAGGCGAAGCCCGGAGACGCGGTGGCGCCGCGCCAGCTCTGCGGCCGCGAAGATGACGAGCCGCTCTTCTTCCCAGGGGATCATGCGCATCACCGGATGGTAGCGGCGCGCGGGGAACCGGATGCGGTCCACGTCCGTCCCGGCGATGGGCGTCCCATAGCGGAGAGCATCCATCATGAAGCGAATCCTGGCCGGGCTGACCGCGCTGACCCTCGTCGCCGGCTGCGGCGCCCCGAACCCGTCCGGCGGTGGCGGTGGCACCTCGGCTGGCGGCATCGAGCTGGCGGCGGTCAATGTCGCTCACCTCGCCGGCAGTGCCGAGGACGCGACCGCGGCCGGCAGCGCGATCAACGCCTTCGGCATGGACCTCTACCGGCGCATCGCCGCGGGCGACCGGTCGGGGAACCTCGTCGTGTCGCCGGCGAGCATCGCCCTCGCGCTGGCCATGGCCCGTGCCGGCGCCCGCGGCCAGACCGCCGACGAGATGGACGCCGTGCTGCGGGACCTGGGCACGGACGGGCACGCCGCGTGGGTCGCGGCGCTCGATTCGCTGCTCAACGCGCGGACGGGCAGCTTCCCGGATGAGTCGGGCAAGGCCCAGGACGTGACGCTCCGGATCGTCAACGCGCCGTTCGCGCAGCGCGGCTTCGCGCTCGAGACATCGTACATCCAGGCCCTCGGCGAGCGCTTCGGAGCCGGGCTGCGGCTCGTGGACTACGTCACGGCCGCCGAGGCGACGCGCCAGGCGATCAACGGCTGGGTGGCCGACCAGACCGAGCAGCGGATCAGGGAGCTGCTGGCGCAGGGCGACGTGGACGCGATGACCCGCCTCGTGCTGGTCAACGCGATCTACCTCAAGGCCGCCTGGCAGACGGCCTTCGACGAGGGGGCAACGGCACCGGCTCCGTTCACGCGCCTGGACGGCACGACCGTCGACGTCCCCCTGATGCACATGGG
>DATCGK010000395.1:0-6611 GCA_036508975.1 Candidatus Limnocylindrales bacterium | reverse complement strand
GTCGACCGCGTGACCGTCGGGTTTGCCGCGCGGCATGGGATCGCGCGGGCCTTTGCCTTCGACACGGACCTGGTCGTGGCGGTTCTCGCGCCTGTGACCGCCACGCCGCCCGGGCCATAACTCAACGGGCGAGTCGTGACTGATGGCGGCGCCGAGCCGCCAGCGGCGCCGAGCCGTGAGTGATAGCGGCGCCGAGCCGAGACTCCACTATGGGTCACCGACGGAGAGGTCAAGCGTGGCTCAGGCCCCGACTTCCGGGCCTGAGCCGTGCACGCCACCCCTCCATTTGACTCGCCGCGTGAGTCAGCACGAGATCCGGGGCCGTGTCGAGGATCGCCGGTGGCACAGGAAGTCGAGTCGCATCTGGCGCGGTGCCGGCTGCCCCACTCCAAGGGGCTAGTCTGTACCCATGCGCCATGATCCTGGGCCTCCCATCCTGATCGCCGCCACCGGCGAGGCCGTGGACGGGCGCCGGCTGCTGGCGGAGGCGGTGGGGTTCGGGCGGGCGCTCCGGTCGGCGGGGCTCCAGGTGGACCTCGGGGCGCCGATCGACTTCGCCCGCGCGCTGGGCTTGGTGGACCTCGGGCGGCGGGACATCGTGCGCGACGCCGGCGCGGCGGTGTTCGTGCGGCGGCGCGATGATCGGGAGACGTACGACCGCATCTTCGACCGCTTCTGGCGACGCCGTGGGCGAACGCTGCCGGCGGGCCGCCCGGACACGGCGACGTCGCCGGACGCGGACCGCGACGAGGGCGAGCCGGGCGGAGCGGACGAGGAGGCGGAAGGCGGCAACGCCACGATGACCGAGCTGACGAGGTTGGGCGTCCAGGTCATCGAGGATGCCGAGGAAGGCTCGGAGCTGGACGGCGAGACTATCTCGCCCGACGCCTACTCGCGGGGTGAGCTGCTGCGCCACCGGGACTTCGACCGGATGTCTGCAGCCGAGCTGCGCGATGCCGAGCGGTTCGTGGACCTGCTGCGGCCGAAGCTGGAACGGCGCCGGACGCGCCGCCATGAGCTGCACCCACACGGCCGGCGTCTGGCGGCCCGCGCGATGTTCCGGCGCAACCTGGCGACCGGCGAGCTGACCGAATGGGTCTGGAAGCGGCAGATCAGGGAGCCCCGCCAGCTGGTCGTGCTGTGCGACATCTCCGGTTCCATGGAGCGCCACTCGCGGCTGCTGCTGCGGTTCGTCCAGGCGCTCGCTCGTACGAACGAGGTCCGCACGGAGTCCTTCGTGTTCGGGACGCGCCTGACCCGGGTCACCCGGCTGATGAAGGACCGCGATCGGGATCGTGCCCTGGCGAAGGTCGCGGACACCGTGACCGACTGGGCCGGCGGGACGCGGATCGGCGAGTCCTTCCGGCAGTTCAACCGCCAGTGGGCGCGGCGGACCCTGCGGTCGTCGGGGGTGGTCATCGTCGTCTCGGACGGGTGGGACCGGGGCGATCCGGCGCTCGTCGCCGCGGAGACCGCGCGCCTGCGCCGCAACTGCCACCGCCTGGTCTGGCTCAACCCGCTGGCATCTTTGCCCGGGTACCAGCCGCTGGCCGCCGGGATGAAGGCCGCGTACCCGTTCATCGACGACTTCCTGCCGGCGGGGACCCTCGCCAGCCTCGAGCGCCTGGGCCAGGTGCTGGCCGGTGCGTCGCAGGGGACGGCCCGCCGCGGGACGGCGGTCACGCACGCCACCACCGTGACGCCGTCCATGGGGCTCGCCGCCCCCTGCGACGCGCCACCGCGCCCGCTCGTGCCGCCGCCGCTGGCCGCCGAGCGCGCGCGTCCGCTGACCTGACGCCGGACCCGAGGGACGCCCCGATGCGAGAGCTGCTGGACACCCTGGACGCCTGGCGTGCCGAGGCTGCGGACGATGGGCTGGACGCGGGCCTGGGCGTGGGCCGGGCCGTCGTCGTCCGCACCTTCGGCAGTGCGCCCAGGCTGGAGGGCGCCGTCCTGCTCGTCACGGACGACGGCCGGATCGCGGGCTCTGTCTCCGGCGGCTGCGTCGAGGGGGCCGCGGCCGAGGAGATCCTGGCAGCCCGAAGGAGCGGCCGGGAGCGCGTGATCCGCTACGGCATCAGCGACGAGCAGGCCTGGGACGTGGGCCTGGCCTGCGGCGGGACGATCGACGTGCTGGTCTCGCCCGGGATCCCGGCGGTCGCGGAGCTCGCCGCGCGCGAGACTCGAGAGGGGCGCGGCGACGGCCGCGTCATCGTGACGCCGCTTCCCGCGGACGCGCCGCCGCCCGTGTTCGGGGCGTACGCGACGGGGCAGGGGAGCGAGCCCGCGACGCCGCTGGTCATCCACGAAGACGGCCGCCTGGACGGGACGCTGGGCGACGCGGCCCAGGACGCGCTGCTGGCCGAGGCGGGCCGGGAGGCGCTGCTGAAGGGCGTCTCGCGGACAGTCGTAGTCGGCGGGCGCCAGCTCTTCCTGGAGGCGTACCCCGTGCGCCCGCGGCTGGTGGTGGTGGGGGCCGTGGAGGTGGCCCGGACGCTCGTGCGGATGGCGAAGGAGCTGGGCTACGAGACGGTGGTGATCGACGGGCGCGCGGCGTTCGCGACTCCGGCGCGCTTCCCGGACGTGGACCGGCTGGTGATCGGGTGGCCGGACGAGGTGGCCGACGAGATCGGGCTGGGGCCGGCGGACGCCGTGGCGGTGCTCGCCCACGACGTGAAGTTCGACGAGCCGGCGATCGTGACGGCACTCGCCCGCGGCTGCCGCTACGTGGGGGCGGTGGGCTCCCGCAGGACGCAGGTGGACCGGCGGGCCCGGCTGCTCGAGGCGGGAGTTGACCCCGCGGACCTCGACCGGCTCCGCGGCCCGATCGGACTGGATCTCGGAGGCCGCCTGCCGGCCGAGACCGCGCTGTCGATCCTGGCGGAGGTCGTGGCGGAGCGGCGGGGCGGGCGGGGGCTGCCGCTGCGGGACCTGGCCCGCGAGCGCGAGCACCAGGCTGCGAGCGACCACCCGGCGTCCGGCGAGCACGAGGCGGCGCACCAGCACGAGGCGGCGCACCAGCACGAGGCGGCGCACCAGCACGAGGCGCCCGGCCGGTGAAGGTCACGGCCGTCGTCCTGGCAGCCGGCGCGAGCCGGCGCTTCGGCGCTCCCAAGATGCTCGCGCCACTCAAGGGACGTCCGGTGCTCCAGCACGTGCTGGATGCCCTGGCCGGGGCCGGGCTGGTGGACGTCGTCGTGGTGCTGGGCGACCAGGCCGCCGCGATCAGGGCCTCGGTGTCCTGGCGGTCGGAACGGATCGAGGTCAACCCGCGGCCGATGGATGGCCTGTCGAGCTCCCTGCGCATCGGGCTCGACGCCGCCGCCGAGAATCGCACGGTCGACGCGGTCCTGGTGCTGCTCGGGGACCAGCCTGCCGTGCGGCCGGCGGTGATCTCCGCGGTGCTAGCCGCGGCCGAGACGTCGACCCAGCCGATCGTCCGCGTCCGCTATGCCGACGACGACGCCCCCAACCCGGTGCTCGTGCGCCGCGCCGCCTGGGCGCTCGCGGCGGGCCTCTCCGGGGATCGCGGGCTCGGGCCCCTGCTCATCGAGTGCCCGGACCTCGTCACCGAGGTGGCCGCGCCCGGCGCCAACCCCGACATCGACACCCCGGAGGACCTTGTCCGTGTCCACTGATGCTCGTCCTCGCACCCCGGCCCTCCTGGAGGCAGCGTGGGCGGAGCGCGTCCACGCCAACCGCGACCAGGCGGAGCGCCTCCGCGAGTCCACCACCGGCGACCACTACGCCCCCATCTCGGGCCTGTTCGTCGCAGATCCCCGTCGCACCGACGAGCCCACCCTCGAGATGCTGCGTGCGATGGCCGTCCCAGACGAGACCTGGCTCGACATCGGGGCCGGTGCGGGGCGGTATGCGCTGCCCCTGGCGCTGCGGGTCCGCCGGGTGATCGCCGTCGAGCCGTCAGCGGGCATGCGCCGCGCCATGCGTGCCGGGCTCGACGAGCACGGCCTGGAGAACGTGCGTGTGGTCGCGGGGTCGTGGCCGGAATCGCTCCCGCTCCTGGAGCCGCTTCCGGCGGCGGACGTGTCGCTGATCGCCCACGTCGGGTACGACATCGAGGAGATCGGGCCGTTCCTGGACGCGATGGAGGCGGCGACGCGGGACCGGTGCGTCGCGGTCCTCACCGACCGCAGCCCGGCGTCGATCGCGGACCCGTTCTGGCCGCTGGTCCACGGCGAGGAGCGCGTGGCGCTGCCGGCGCTGCCCGATCTGCTGGAGCTGCTCCACGCCCGCGGCCGCGAGACGGAGGTCGTCCGCGTCCAGCGCTTGCCGCGTTCGTTCGAATCGGTCGAGGCGCTCACTGCCTTCCTTCGGCGGCAGCTGTTCATCACCGAGGGCGGGGACAAGGACCGGCACTTCCGCGCCATCCTGCCCGACATGATCGTCTTCCATGACGGCGCCTGGACCCTTGCGGACCGCCCCACCGGTTCGAGCGGGATCGTGGTCTGGCGCCCGGCCTCTGCCGCGGGGCGCCGGCCATGAACGCACTCTCCGTCGGGGCCACCTGGATCCACGCGATCGCGATCGTGGTGCTGCTCGGGTACTACGTGACGCTGTCCCTGGTCGTGCTGCCGTGGCTGTCGTCCGGTGGCTCGACGGAGCCGGGTCGCGTCATCGCGGCGGTGGAGCGGCGGGCGCTGCCGTGGATCCTCGTGTCGATCGTGCTGTTCACGGTGACCGGCATGGTGCTGATCGCCGCGCACAGCGGGTCGAACCCGAGCTGGACGCCCCTCATCATCGTGAAGCACCTGGTCGTGGTCGCGATGGTGATCCTTGGCATCGTCATCGACCGGGTGCTCGTCCCCCGGGCCGACGGCACGTGGTGGACACCGGCCGTGGTTCCCTTGACCGATGTGCACGACCTGCAGCCCATCGTCCTGGCCTCCGCGGCGATGAGCTCGCTCGGCGCGGTCGTGCTGCTCCTGACCGCGGCCACGCAGCTCGCCTGAGTAGCGGGGGCCCCGGGCTACCCGTCGCGCGACACGACCCAGTGCGTGACCCGGTCGAGGGCCTCCGCGACGGTGTGGTCGACGTCCACCCGCGCGAGCCGGTAGCCGGCCTCGCGGAGCAGCCGCTGCACCTCGGCGGCGGCGAGCGGGCTGTCGGTGATCCCGTCCTCGGTCACGACCGCGCGCGCCCGCTCGAACGCGCGGACGAACTGCGGGTCATCCCACGGGGTGATCCTGGTTTTCGTGTGTACCAAGGCCGTCATCTCGATCGCCTCCGCCGGTGAGTCTGATCCCTGGGCCATCGCCGGGACAGGGCCGGACGTCCCGCGTTGTCTCGCCCGGAGCCCCCCACGTGCAAGACTGGCGGCATGGAGCATCTCCACGCGGTCATCGGGCCGATCTCCACCAACGTCTACATCCTCGCCGATCCGTCGACGCGCGAGGCGATCGCCATCGACACGGCGACGCCGTCCCTGCCCTGGATCGCGGGTGCGCTGGAAGAGCGCGACTGGACCCTCAGGCTGATCGTCAGCACGCACGGGCACTGGGACCACATCGGGGACAACGCCGCGCTGGCCGCGCACACGGGTGCGCCGATCGCGGTCCACCCGGCTGATCGACACCGCCTGGAGGATCCGAAGCCGCTCTACGCCCCGTTCCCGATCATCCCGTCGGTACCGGCCGTGGAGCTGGCCGAGGGCGGGGAGATCCGGTTCGGCGTGATCCGGCTCCGCGTCCTCCACACGCCCGGCCACACGGAGGGCTCGGTCTGCCTGCTCTCCCACGACGAGGGCCTGCTGTTCAGCGGCGACACGCTGTTCCCCGGCGGCTGGGGACGCGTGGACTTCCCGGGCGGGTCCCCGGAGGAGATGACCGCGTCGATCGCCCGGCTCTCCGAGCTGGACGACGGTTTGCGGGTGCTGCCCGGTCACGGTGCCGCCACGACGATCGGCAGGGAGCGGGCGTGGATGGACCTGGTCAGGCGCGAGGGCCGGCTCCCGTTCTGAGCGAGGGTTCGGCTGGATGCTGCCCGGAGAAACGATGCTGCCCGGAGAGACCCGGTGTCAGCCCTGCGCGGGCCGCCCAGCAGACTGCCAGCCGGTCGGTGCCGAACCCTCGATCGGCCGCCCGTAGGCCTTCCACTGGCGCACGACCCCGAACCCCAGGCCCTCGTACAGGGGGACGGCGCCCGTCGGGTTGGAGCCATCCACGCCCAGCCATGCCTCGTCCATGCCCTGGTCCCGGAGCACGCGGAAGGAGGCCGCGCACAGGGCCTTCGCCACGCCCCGGCCGCGCCACGGCCGTCGCACCGAGACGTGCTCCAGCCAGCCGCGGCGGATGCCCAGCTCCTCGTTCTCCCCGCGGTAGATGGCGTTCATCACGACGCCCGCCACCTGGTCCCCGTCCCAGGCGATGCACCACAGGGACGTATCGACATCCGGGCCGTGGAACTCCACCTGGAAGTCCGCCTCGTCCGGCGTCCGACGGCCCCAGTGGTCCTCGAACGCCTCGTTGTCGGCGTCGAAGATCGTCCGGTGCTGGTCCGGCGTGACCGGTCGCATCTCCAGCCCGTCCGGGAGGCGATGGTCCGGCAGGGCGCCCGTGAGGTACCGGCGCATCTCGAACCCGTACCGGATGGTG
>DATCGK010000394.1:0-2134 GCA_036508975.1 Candidatus Limnocylindrales bacterium | reverse complement strand
TTGTGCCCAGTTGTCATGTCGATCTGTCACGGCTCATCCTCGTAGCGCCCCAGACTGTAGCAACTCTCTCGATTTACCGAGGGATTCGCAAGCTTGCCGGGCGAACCGCCCTCGCACCATCGCAGGATCGTGTCCGACCGCCCGGGATCCCGTTGCAGCAGGACTCTGATGGGCACGACCACAGTCGACCGCGCCATCGGGAGGTGCCTCGTGTGCGAGACTCGTCTCGTGCTGTGCTTGCGTGATGGCCCAGAGATGATCGAGCGCTTCCGGGCGCTCGTCGGCGGGCGGTGCGCTCCGTGATCGAGATCGATCGAGAGGTGGTCATCGCTCGCCAATCGAGCGTTGTCTTCGACTACCTCGCCGATGTCGGCAACTACCCGCGCTGGCAGCCAGCCATCGAGCGTGCGGAGCAGGTGACACCGGGCACGCCAAGCCTCGGAACACGGGTCAAGCTCATCCTTCGAGGTCCGATGGGGCCGACCGAGATCCTGGGCGAGATCGTCGCATTCGACCGGCCAGCCGAGCTCGCGATCCGCTCGCTGACCGGCCCGGCCAAGATCGAGGCCCGCTGTGCGCTCGACGCTGCCGGTGCCGACGGCGTCGGGACCCGCCTTCGCCTGACGGCTTCCATCGAGCTCAAGGGATTCCTTCGCTTCGCCGAGGGGCGCGCCCGCACGCTCATCAACCGGGAGTTACCGGCCGTCCTGGCCGACCTTGCCAAGAGGATCGAATCCGAAGCCTGACCTGGCGTGGCGTGATCACGTTGGCCGTTGCGAGGCTGTACAGCGTCAATACCGCGCACGACCCGCAGCGTGCCCGGTCGATACAATCGGTGACGCGCGCCCATGGCTCGCCGACGAGCCGGACGTCCGACGATGACGGTCCCGACGAACGGCCGACGACGAGAGCCAATCTGCGGGCAACTAGGAGGCTCACCAGGATGCGTACCGAGCGTGTTCAGATCCCCGCCGAGGGCGCTGATATCGACGCCTACCTCGCCGTCCCAGACGGCCCGGGGCCGTGGCCGGCGTTCATCGTCATCCACGAGATCTGGGGCCTCGTCCCGCACATCGAGGACGTCGCCCGGCGGTTCGCCGAAGCCGGCTTTGCGGCCCTGGCGCCTGACCTCTACAGCCGCGGCGGCCTACCGGTGACGCCCGACGAGATCGGTCGGGCGATGGTCTTCATGCAGACGGTGCCGGTCGAGAAGCGGGCCGATCCGGTGGCCGTGGGGAGCCACCTGGCCGAGCTGCCGGCCGGGGACCGAGAGGTCACCGGGCGCGCGCTTGCCTGGCTCCAGACGCGTGATCTCAGCCAGAACGTGACCGACCTGCGCGCCACCCTCGACTGGCTCACGAGCCAGTCGTTCGTCGACCCACGGCGCATCTCCTCGCTCGGGTTCTGCATGGGCGGCGGCCTCTCGGCGCGCCTCGCGGCATCGGGCGCCGACCTCGCCGGGGCGGTGATCTTCTATGGCGAGCACCCTCCGGTCGACCAGATCCCGAACATTCGATGCCGGGTGCTCGGGCTCTACGGCGGCGAGGATCACCGCATCACCGACGGCGTGCCCGATCTTGCGCGGGCCATGGCGGCCGCCGGCAAGCAGTTCGACTACCACGTCTACGCAGGGGCACCGCATGCCTTCTTCAACGACACGCGGGCAGCGACGTACCGCCCCGAGGCCGCCCGGGACGCTTGGGCTCGGGTGCTGACATTCCAGGCCGACGTAGGCTGAACCAGCGGGCGTGCCATTGTCCTGACGCGCCGCGGCCGCTGATTGCTGTCCACAATCTGCTCATAGCGTCGACGTTGCTATGGGCCCGATCGACGCGCGGGGTCCATCAAACCGTTGTCGCCTCGCCCGCAGCCCGGGCCAGGTTGAGCGCGAGAAGCCGAGCGAGTAGCTCCTCGTCGGGCAGGTCCGAGGGCCAGCCGTAGGCAGTCAGAACGGCGCCGTCTAGAGCGTCGTGGGCGTTTGCGAGCCAGGTCGGGCGCTGGTTGTAGAGGTTCGTCAGGGTGCGTTTCGCGAGTTCCTCCTCACCGAGGCCGGGCGGGTTGAGCCAGCCGTCGCGGAGCTCGCCGAAGCGCTGGGCCGCGGCGGCGATCGCCTCGCGCTGCTCGTCGGTCGGGC
>DATCGK010000393.1:0-3604 GCA_036508975.1 Candidatus Limnocylindrales bacterium | reverse complement strand
GAGCGCCCCGGTCTCCGCGGTTCCTTCGCCCTCTTCGTCGCCGACGCCCACGCCGGAGCCCACCGACCCCGGCCCCACCCTCGGGCCGAATGCCGACTACGCCCCATTGGACGGCGTGCTGGCCAACGCCAACGTTCGAGCCCGCCTGCCGGTCGCCGTCATGGTCGACGACAACGTCCAGGCGCGTCCCCAATACGGCTTCAACAGCGCCTCGATCGTCTACCAGGCACCCGCGGACGGTGGCGAGACGCGCTACATGATGATCTTCCAGGAGAAGGACGCGACGCGGGTCGAACCTGTGCGGAGCGGCCGGCCGTACTTCGTCAACTGGGCCTCGGAGTACCGGTCCGCCTTCGCGCACTACGGCGGTGACCTGAAGACGCGTACCTACCTGCCGACAATCGACAAGAAGGTCATCTACAACATGGATGCCCTTGCCGGCAGTGGGTCGGCCTTTCACCGCGACAAGGCGCGGAAGGCCCCCCACAACGCGGTTGGGAACACCACGTCCATTCGCAAGCTGGCCGTCGCCCGCGGGGCACCCGCCACCTTCGCACCGTCGCTCGGCGTGCGCCCGTTCGCGGACGACCTGCCGCTGGCCCAGCGGCCTGCCAAGGGTTCGATCAAGATCCCGTACAACCGGGGCGCCACGAGCTACACCTACGATCGAGCCAACAACCGGTACCTCCGCTCCGTCGCGGGGAAGGCCCAGACGGACGCTGCGGACGGCAAGCGCGTCACAGCCCGCAACGTCGTGGTGCTGTTCATGCGCTACTCCATCGACCCGGAGTCCGAGCCGGGCTATCACCGCCCCGTGTTTGACCACGTGGGCTCCGGGACGGCACTCGTGTTCCGGGACGGCCTGGTCATCAAGGGGACGTGGAAGAAGCCGTCGAGCAGCGCGCTCACGCGGTTCTACGATGCCGCCGGCAACGAGATCAGCCTCGTCCGCGGCCCTATCTTCATCCAGGTCGAGCCGCTCGGCGCCAAGGTCACCTACGACGCCAAGCCGGCTCCCTGAGCCGCGGCGCCGCGGCTGGTTAGCCCCTGGGGCAGATGCCCTCCCGGCGAAGCGCGCACGGTACTTTCGATTGGTGCCCGAGGGCACCCCCCGGTGTCAGCATGACCGACGTGCAGCGCATCGAACCGGATACGGGCTTGTCCATCCACCGCTGGCGCCTGTCGGGCGTGTCGTCGCGGCTGCATACGATCGCGTTCGTCGGCGGCCTCGCCCTGCTGGCCCTCGGCCTGCTCGGGTGGGCGATGGATGGCGGACCGGGCGCCCCGCGGGAGTTCCTCCTCGTCATCGACCTGACGGTCGGCGGGACGGTCCTGCTCACCGGTGCCCTGGTCGGCAGGGCGCGTGCGGCCGAAGCGCGGCGCGACGGACAGCTGCGCGTCCTCCAGCTCGCCGCGAGGCGGATGAGCGCCAGCCAGACACCCGAGGCCGTGGGTCGCGCCGTCGTCGAGGAGATGCGCTCGGTCATCGATTACCACAACGCCCGCGTCTACCTGCTCGAGGCCCCCGATGACCTCGTGCCGGTCGTGTTCGAGGGCCGGGTGGGCGCCTACGAGAAGGTCGACCTCGACATCCTGCGGACGAAGATGGGCGAGGGCTTCACGGGCTGGGTAGCCAGTAACAGGACGGCGATCCGCGTGGACGACGCCGAGCGCGACCCCCGCGGCAGGACGATCCCGGGGACCGATGACGTCCCGGAGTCGATGCTCGTCGTGCCGATGCTGCACGACGACACGCTGGTCGGCGTGATCACCCTCTCGAAGCTCGGGCTGCGGCAGTTCGACGACGATGACCTGCGGCTCCTCTTGATCATGGGCGACCAGGCCGCCACGGCGTTCTCCGGTGCGCGGCACATGGCGGAGACCGGGCGGCTGGCCGCGGAGCTGCGGCAGCTGCTGGACATGAGCAGCGCCCTGTCGCGATCGCTGGACCCGGAGGACGTCGCGCTGCTCATGGCGGAGCACCTGGCCCGGGCGGTCGGTGCGGAGCAGGCGCAGATCAGCGACTGGGACCGGCCCAATGACCGGCTGCGCACGCTGGGCACCTATCCGCCCGACCTTCGCCCCCAGATCGCCGACTACTACCGGCTGGACGGCTACCCGGAGACGAGGCGGGTCCTGGTCGAGGGCGCGATCGCGGTGGTAGACGCGGAGGATCCGGCCGCGGATCCGGCCGAGGCCGCCTTCCTCCGGGCGGAGGGCATGCGCGGCCTCGTGATGCTGCCCCTGATCGCCAACGGTGAGGCGATCGGGCTGGTGGAGCTGACCTCGTGCTCGCGGCCCACCAGCGATCCCGGACAGATCACCCTCGCGCGGACGATGGCCCACGAGGCCGGGATGGCCCTCGAGAACGCGCGCCTCTACGAGACCGCGCGTAATCTCGCCGACCGCGACCCGCTGACCGGCTTCTTCAACCACCGCTACCTGCACGAGCGCCTGTCGGAGGAGATCGTCCGGGCGGTCCGGAACCGTCAGCCACTCAGCGTGGTCATGCTGGACCTCGACGATTTCAAGCTGGTGAACGACACCTTCGGCCACGTGTACGGCGACCATGTGCTGGTCCACGTCGCGGACCTGGTCCGGTCCACGCTGCGCGCGTCGGATGTCGCCGCCCGGTACGGCGGCGACGAGTTCGCGCTGATCCTGCCCGAGACCGGGCGCGAGGAGGCGGCGCGTGTCGCGGAGCGGATCCTCGAGGCATTCCGCGCGTCACCGTTCGCAGCCGAGGGTCGCGGGCCCTTCCCCCTGGGTGCCTCGATCGGGATCGCGACGCACCCGTTCGACGGGCGCTCCGCGACCGACCTGATCGCGATCGCCGACCTCGGCCTGTACGACGCCAAGGATGCGGGCGGAGGGCTCGCCTTCCCGGGTCGCCCCACGGCGGCGGCCACGGATGGGGACGTCATGCCGCCGGCCGTCCCGATGATGCGCCGCCGCTGGCTGCCGCAGGATGCCGAGACGGTGACAGCCGCTCCGGTGGGGTCCGGGCAGGACTGACCCGGTACGGAAGTACCAGGACCCATCCGCCATCCGTACTGGGCGCCGGGCTTGTCGACTGCCCGGTCGGGGATCCATCCTGTGATGCAAGGTGAGAATTCGGGGAGTCGCACTGGGCAGGATCGGGTTTCGCGGGGGCCTGCGAAGCCTGGCTCGACGCCCCCTCGTGATCGTCCTCGCGGTCATCGGCGTCATCGGCGTTCTCGAGGCGGCCAGGCTCCTCCTCTCCCCCCAGCCCATCGACCTCCTCGTGCTGGGCCTGGTCGTGGCCGCCGACGCCGGCCTGCTCCTCAAGCGCGACGAGGCTGCCGGCCCCGAGGGCACCCGCCGGACGGAGGCCGAGTCCTTCGCCCGCATCCTCCGCGGCCTGGCCCGATCCGTCTCCCCCGATGCCATCGTGGACGCGATCGCCGAGGAGCTGGGCACCGGCACTGGCGCCGATCACGTGGTGGTCGTGCGCCGCCGGCCTGAGACGCGCAACCTCGAGGCGATCCTCTCATCGCCCCGGATCGGCGCCCCAGCATCGCGGACCTACCTGCCGCTCAGCGTCCTCGAGGATCCGGCCGAAGATGCTGCCCTCTCGGACCTC
>DATCGK010000392.1:0-4623 GCA_036508975.1 Candidatus Limnocylindrales bacterium | reverse complement strand
GGGATGGCGTGGGGAACCACCCAGATTCCAGAGGCGGAGCTGCAGGTCCTGGGCGAGGTGGATGGCCACGACATCCTCGAGTTCGGCTGCGGCGCGGCCCAGTGGTCGATCGCGCTTGCGCTGCATGGCGCCCGCCCGGTGGCCCTGGACCTCTCCGAGCGCCAGCTGGAGCACGCCCGGCGCCTCATGGCGGAGGCCAGCGTCAACTTCCCGCTCGTCCACGCAAGCGCGGAGGCGGTGTCGCTCCCCGATGCCTCGTTCGACACCGTGTTCTGCGATTTCGGGGCGATGACCTTCGCCGACCCTTACCGGACCGTCCCGGAGGCCGCCCGCCTGCTGCGACCCGGCGGGCTGTTCGCGTTCAGCCATGAATCGCCGATCGCCACGATCTGCTGGCCGCTTGAGGCCGACGAGGTGAGCGAGCGCCTTGTCCTCGACTACTTCGGGATGCACGTCATCGATGACGGCGAGACCATCAGCTTCCAACTGACCTTCGGGGAGTGGATCCGACTGTTCCGTGCCAACGGCTTCGTGATCGAAGACTGCATCGAACCGCGCCCCGGGCCCGATGCCACGAGCACGTACCGCTCGGCCGAGACGCTGGCGTGGGCGCGTCGCTGGCCGGCCGAGACGATCTGGCGCCTCCGGCACTGAGGGACGCGCCCGCGAGGCTCGGCGACCTCAGGTGAGCCGAACCACCGAACCGGCGCCGCTCCGGCGTCGCGGGAGTCACCGCCCAGATCGGCATGCTCGTGCCGATCCTCCGTCCAGGTCATGGCTTCCTCCGTCCAGGTCACGCGAGCGAACTGCCCGGCCGACTGACGCTCAGGTGCGCTGCGCTGCGCCGCGGAGGTAGGCCAGCACCTTCGGATCGATCCACCCGGGGGCGGCGGTCCGCTCCTCCAGGTTCTCGACGGCCATCCAGGCCAGGAGGCGATCCTGCCAGGCGGGGTCCCAGCCGCCCGGGAGGGGCCGCGGATCGCCAACGCAGGGCCGCTCCTCGCCGGGCCCTGCCTCATCGGGCCACATCGGGACGTAGAGCGGGCTGCCGGCGGTCGCCGGATCCCAGCCAAGATGTCCCAGGTGCTCGCGGAGCTCACCGGCCAGCGGGACGTCCAGGGCGACGAGCTCGGCCGGCTTCGGCCGCTGCAGGTAGAGGTGCGTGAGCTCCAGCAGCCGGCCGAGCTCCGGGACCGGGTCCGTGTGGTCGTCCACGCGGAGGTCGATCCAGCGATCGTTGCCGCCGCCGTACCCACCGCCCTCCCGGACGACCAGGAGCGCCGCCGACTGCCGGCCGCGCCGATCGCCACCCGCGGCGTCAGCCGCGGCAAGACAGGCGACCAGCAGTTCCGGGAACGGGAGACCCCCTGCCTCGAACGTGTCCGCCAGCCCGTCGACGACCGCCGCGCCGGCCAGGATGTTGCCCTGGGCCGCGTAGTTGGGACCGGTCCGTCCCCCGGCCCATGCGAAGCACGAGCGTCCCGTGTAGCTGGCCGACCCACCGACCGCGTCCACGACACCCGCCTGACGCTGCGCCCGGAGCTGGTCCACCTCGACCAGCGCCGCGAGGGTGTCCTCCGCGCTCGCTCCGCCGGCGAGGAGTGCCAGGCCGTCCGGGCCGTAGCCGACGTTGGCATACGACTGGGTGGCGATCGCCCCGACGCCCGCGCGTGCCCACGGCACCACGGATCCGACGGACAGGAACCTGGACTGGACCGCCACGCCCAGGTCCCCGGTCGCGCTGTCCCTCGCGACGATGGAATACGTCATGATCGGTGCCTCCTCTCCGCCCGCCGGGCGTCCATGTTCAGTCTGACGTAGTCGATCAGCGGCGTGGGCATGCGCCCGGCAACCTGGCGGACGAACGGCTCCCGTTGATCTTCCGGCAGACGGTCCAGGTGCGCCCCGAGGATGATGGTCCGCAGGTAGGTCCGGAGGGGCTCTCCCGGCTCGATCGGCGTCGGTTCGGGGTGGAGCCAGGCGCGCACGTCGGTGAAGCCGGCGGCCTCGAGCCGGCGGATCGTGTCGAGCACGCTCTCGAAGTGCGCGGGACCCAGCCAGCCGTCGCCGGTCGAGGCCAGGATGGCGCGGATCGACGCGATGTTGCCCTCGCCGCCGCACTGGGCCACGAGCCGGCCGCCCGGCCGGAGGACGGCCGCCAGGTGGCGAAACATGGCGTCGTGGTCGGCCACCCAGTGGAAAGTCGCGGTCGACACGATCGCATCCACGGGTTCGGAGATGGGCAGCGGTGCGCCCAGGTCGGCGACCACGTACTCGACGCGATCCCCGAACCGCGCGAGGCGGGCACGGGCACCGTCCACCATGGCCGGGGAACCGTCCAGGGCGATGACCCGGGCGGCCGGCCAGCGCTCCAGGATCTTCTCGGTCACGCGGCCTGTCCCGCACCCGGCGTCGAGGATCAGCTCGTCGCCCCGGAAGCCGGCGCGCTCCAGGACGGCGGATCCCCAGCGCGTCATCGGGTCCGCGATCCGGTCGTACGTGGCGGCATCCCATTCCCGCGGCGCCGCTGCCGGTCCCGGTGAGTCGCTCATTTCGACAACCTCCGTGCCCTTCGCCAGGAAGCTAACGGATCGTCAACATGCCGGCCATGGGCGGTCCTCGCGGGACGCGCGATCAGCGCCGGTCGACAACGAGTTCCTCGAGCGGCCTGCGCTCCCTCGGAGGACTGGACTCGGCGGCGTGGCCCAGCGGCGTGAACGCCCAGGGGACGAGGCCCTCGGGAAGGCCCAGCACCTCGCGGGCTACGGCCGGGTCGAAGGAGGCGACCCAGCAGGTCCCGAGACCCTCCTCGGCCGCGGCCAGCAGCAGATGGGTCATCGCGATCGTCGCGTCGACCCCCGCCGCCGGCCAGCCATCGGCTGCGCGCACCCAGCCCTCGGCGGGGACGGCACACACGACGAGGACCAGCGGCGCCGCGACGAACCAGTCGCGGTCGTAGACGCGCCGCAGCTCGCGCTCGTGTCCGGCGGTCCGCATCACCACGACGCGGAAGGCCTGGCGGTTCGCCGCCGTCGGCGCCAGCCGGACGGCTTCGAGGATCCGCGCCAGCGCACCCTCGTCGACCGGCGCCCCGTCGTACGCCCTGACGCTGTACCTCGTCCTGACCAGCTCTTGGAAGTTCATCCGTATCACCGCGCTCCTCTTGCGCCCCGTGCCGTCCGGTGGCGAGGATCCCGCCCCTGGCCGCTGCCGCAAGCGTACGGGCAGAGGGGTGATCCCGACGACCGCGCCGGCGCGCGGCCGCCAGCGCGTGGCGCGCCTTACGGTCCCAGGAGATCCTTCATCTGGTTGGCGAGGAACCCGGCGGCACGCCGCGGGTGCAGGCGGTAGAGCCGGTCGAGCATCTTCGCGTCGCTGCCGACGAGGACGCGGTACTGGTTCTGCTCCATGCCGTCCAGGATGATCTTCGCGGCCTTGTCCGCGGCGAGAGTCTTGTGCTCCCTGCCCCCGGCGGGCGCGGATGGCGTGGCCACGCCGGAGTTCACCGTGATGTTCGTCGCGACCGCGCCGGGGGACACGACGCTGACCCGCACGGCCGTATGCCGCAACTCCGAGGCAGCCCCTCGGTCATCAGCTTGACGGCCGCCTTGAGGCCCCGTAGATCGTCTGGCCCGGCACCGGCATGAAGCCGCCCATGTTCGAGACGTTGACGATGTGCGCCTCCGGCCGCTTGAGCAGCCACGGCAGGAACGACTTCTTCATGTACAGCGTGCCACGGAAGTTCACGTCCATGACGCGATCGATCGCCGCGTACTCGAGGTCGTTCAGGCGCACGAACGGCTGGATGATCCCGGCGCAGTTGATGATCCCGTCGACGGAGCCGAAGCGGTCCACCACCGCCTGGGGCAGCGCCTCGACGGCGGACCGGTCGGTGATGTTCAGGACATACGTCGCGATCTTCTCGGCACCACCCGGCGCGAGCGCGACCGTCTCGCCAAGCGTCTTGTCGTTGATGTCGATCGCAGCAACACGCGCCCCCGCCTGAGCAGCTCGAGCGCGACCTCGCGCCCCATGCCGCTCCCTGCCCCGGTGACGACCACGATCTTGCCTGCTGGCTTCATGCTCTCCTCCTGCTCGGTGCATGGCACCGAGTACCGCCGAATGCAACCGCCACGATGCGCCCGGGCTCAGTGCACGCGCTCCTCCAGGCCCTGCCAGAACGGCTCCCGGAGCTCCGCCTTGAGCACCTTGCCGCCGCCGGCGAGCCGCTCGCCATCCCGACGATCCCCAACCTGCGTGACGTGGGCGGGTGCCAGACCCGCTCCGGTCGCTCCGTCCCGACCGGCCTGCTCTACCGATCGTCCGGCCTCCACGCGCTCGCTCCGGGGGATGTCGACGCCATCGCGCGGCTCACGGTCCGGACGGTGTACGACCTGCGCATGGCCCGCGAGCAGGCAGAGGCGCCCGACCGGCTCCCCGCGGGCACCCGGCACGTGCCGCTGGACGTGCTCGCCGGGTGGACGGACGGCGGCCCGATCCGCCTGTTCGCCTGGTTCGAGGACCCTGTGTCCGCTCGCGACGCGCTGGGCAACGGGGGCGCCGAGGCCCTCTGTGTGGAGCAGTACCGCACATTCGTGCAGCTGCCGAGCGCGCGCGCCGGTT
>DATCGK010000391.1:0-2433 GCA_036508975.1 Candidatus Limnocylindrales bacterium | reverse complement strand
GCCGACCCCGACGCCGGTCGCCACGCCGAAACCAGCGCCGTCGCCCCGGCCGGCCCCGGCGCCGACGCTGACGGTCCCCTCCTTGCCTACCCAGCCACCGACTCGCACTCCCGCGCCGACTCCCGCCCCGACCGCGTTCTCCGGGACGGTCTACGTCTCGTCGATCCCTGCCCTGAAGAGCGCGCTCGCCGATAACACCGTCGACGAGATCGTGGTTGCCAACGGCACCTACCATGTCAGCCCGTCGAACCAGGTCAGATCGGACTCACTCTGGATCGGCAACTCGACCAGCGGCGGGATGCCCTTCGCCGAGCGAACCCGGCCAGTCACGGTCCGGGCGGCGACCATCGGTGGCGTCACGTTCGATGGCGGCGGCGGCAGCGCCTACGGCGGGCTCAGCTTCGAGGCTGGCGCCCACGACCAGACGTGGGACGGGTTCAACTTCGCGAACATGGCCGCTGTCTCCACGGGCATCGTCGAGTTCGGCTCCTACACGTCGCGAGCGGCTCCCTACAACATCACGCTCCGCCACATCACGATCCTCAGCACGTGCACGGGGCGGGCCACGACCGCCAACGGGAACCTCCTGGACCACGCGTTCTACATGGGCCAGGCACTCTCCCCGGGCCCGCACGACCTGCTCTTCGAGGACATCACCGTGGATGGTCGGGGGGGGCTCGCCAGCGCGTTCCACTTCTTTCATAGCAGCGCGGGGGCACCCAACGCGTCGAACGTGACTGTGCGGCGGCTTCATGTCACCGGGACCCAGGACGCGATCATGCTGTGGGATTCCACCCTCCACGACATCACCTTCGACTCGGTGGACATCACGGCCGCCCTGAGCTACGCCATCCGCTACGAGGCGGTCGGCTCGACGGGGATGATCCTCTCGAACATCACGTCGACGGCATCAGGCCGAGAGGGGTTCTACAGCAGCGAAGGCCCGGACCCGCCGGGCGTGACCATCTCAAACAGCAGTCTCCACTGATGCCAGCCGGGAACATCCGCGGTCCCGGCGGCCATCGCCCGGCGGCCCTGGCAGGGCTATGCTGGCCGCGTTCGCACGTCGCGGCCCAGGCTGGAGCGGACCCGCAGCAATGGGGACCCATCGTGTCGCGGCACGCCGCCCGGGCGCAGCCCTGTTGGAGGCAACTGTGGACCAGCCGGCAGACCGGCCCTCGATCTCGGTCATCGTGCCTGCGGTCAACGAGGAGGCCACGATCGGGCGAGCGATCTCGCCGCTCCTGGCCGACCCGCTTGGCGCCGGGCTGGAGGTCATCGTGGCTGTCGGTCCGTCGACGGATGGAACCCGCGAGATCGTGGCCGGGATGGCGGAGCGTGATCCGCGCATCCGCCTCGTCGACAACCCGGCGCGGATCACCCCGGAGGGCCTCAACGCGGCGATCCGCGCCAGCCGCGGCGGCATCATCCTCCGGATGGACGGTCATGCGGAGCCGGACGCCGGATACGTCTCGGCCTGCATCGAGGCGCTCGAGACGAGCGGAGCCTGGAATGTCGGTGGGCGAATCCGGAAGGTCGGCCTGACGGCCGCCGCCCGGGCGGCGGCTGCGGCCACGTCGAGCCCGTTCGGGATCGGCGGCGGGCGACGCTTCCACCTCCTGACCGAGCCGCAGGACGTGGACACCCTCTGGCCGGGTTGCTGGCCCCGCTGGGTGTTCGAGCGGGTGGGCCTGTTCGACCCGGAGATGGTCCAGAACCAGGATGACGAGTTCAACCAGCGGATCGTCGATGCTGGCGGCACGATCCGCTTCGATCCGAGGATCTCGGCGGTCTATCTCAGCAGAGGATCGTGGCCCGGGCTCTTCCGCCAGTACTTCCGCTACGGGCTCTTCAAGGTCCGCGGCTTCCAGAAGCGCCCGGGCCTGATGAGACCTCGCCACCTGGTCCCCGCCGTGATGGTCGCCGCGGCGACGGTTGCGCTCCTCCTGGCGCCGTGGGCGCCGTGGGGGCTGCTCGCGTTCAGCCTCGGGGCCGCGGTGTGGCTTGGCGCGGCCCTTGTCTTCGGGCGGCGCGTCGCCCCTGCCCACGATGCGACCCTCGTCGGGGTGGTCGCGGCATATGCCTGCCTCCATGCCGGATACGGGCTCGGAACCTGGGTCGGCTTCATTCGGTTCGGACGGCGCTGGTTCATCGATCGGGCCGGGTCGGTTCCCCGGCTCGAAGCCCTGGCCGATTGAGATCAGCGTGCCGCCTGATGACGAGCCTGCGCTGGAGGCAGCTCGGGAAACGTGAATCGGGTCGGGTATGCTGCGCCACCTGTCCAGATACGCGTGTCCGCACGGGTGACGTCATGCGTTCGCGGCCGCTGGTGACGCGGGCCCCAGACCTGATCGACCGCACGCCTGCGGGTCTCGCCGGGCCGTGTTGACCCCTGCTCGCCGGATCGGAGAGCTGCTCGGGATTGGCGAGCGG
>DATCGK010000390.1:0-18019 GCA_036508975.1 Candidatus Limnocylindrales bacterium | reverse complement strand
CGCGACGCGCACGAACCCGAAGCGCGGGTTCGACCACCAGGTGATCTCCTCCGCCAGGCGGGAGAGGTGGACCATCGCCAGGGCGGCCGCCGCCATGACCTCCACCACGAAGTCCCGGTCCGAGACGGCGTCGAGCGAGTTAGCCGTCACCCCGTCGAAGCCAAGCTCCGCCGCGGTCGTCGCGCGATCCAGCGGGTAGCCGGCCCCGGCCAGCGCTCCGGCACCGAGCGGCGAGACGTTGAGGCGCCGCTTCGCATCCGCCAGGCGGCCGCGGTCCCGCTCCAGCATCTCGACGTAGGCGAGGAGGTGATGGGCGAGCAGCACGGGCTGGGCCGGCTGGATGTGCGTGGTGCCGGGCAGGACGGCGTCACCCTCGCGCTCCGCGAGGTCGACCAGCGCCTGCTCCAGCGCAACGATCGAGGCGTCCAGGCGCCCCACCGCCCGTCGCGTCCAGAGCCGCAGGTCCGTGGCGACCTGGTCGTTCCGGGACCGCCCGGTGTGCAGCTTGCCGCCCAGGCTCCCGACGCGCTCGGTGAGCATCATCTCGAGGTTCATGTGGACGTCTTCGAGCGCCGGATCCCAGGCGACCGAGCCCGTGGCCACGTCATCTCGCAGGGAGACGAGGCCCCGCTCGAGGTGCTCCGCCTCCTCCGCCGTCACGAGGCCCGCCCGGGCGAGGCCACGCACGTGGGCGATCGATGCCGCGACGTCGTCGAGCGCGAGCTCGGCGTCCACCTCGATCGACCGCGTGAAGTCCGCCATCCGCGCATCCGGCCCATCGCCGAACCGACCGCCCCAGAGCCGCATGGTGCCTCCTGTCGGGTGAGGCTCCATCGTACCCCGGCGCCGAACGGGGGCCACCGCTGCCCCCGAGCGTCAGCCGATCGCGTCGCGGGACCCCGCTGGAGCTCGTCAGCCGAGCGCGTCGCGCAGCCGGCCGGCAGCCTCCTCGGGCGTCAGGTCCCGCTGGGGCTCCGACAGCAACTCGTAGCCCACCATGAACTTGCGCACGGTGGCGCGCAGGAGCGGCGGGTAGAAGTGCGCGTGGACCTGCCAGTGGTCCGTGGGCGCACCGCCGAACGGCGCCTGGTGCCAGCCCATCGAGAACGGGAACGGACGACGGAACAGGGCGTCGTAGCGGAGGTTGAGGTCCCGGAGCGCGCCCGTGAGCCCGTCGCGCACGGCCTCGTCCAGGTCTGCCAGGCGCGCGGCCGGCGCCAACGGCACCAGCATGGTCTCGAACGGCCACGACGCCCAGAACGGCACCACGGTCAGCCAGCCGCCCGCGTCACGGATCACGCGCGGCCCGCCGCGCTCGGCCGCCGCGTAGTCGACCAGCAGTCGCCGCCCCGTGGAGGCGAGGTGCCGACCCTGCTCCGCATCCTCGCGCTCCGCCTCCACGGGCAACGCGTCCCCCGCCCAGATCTGGCCGTGCGGATGCGGGTTGCTGGCACCCATCGCCGCGCCGCGGTTCTCGAAGACCTGCACCCATCGGAACCGGCTGCCCAGCTCCGTGGTCTGCTCCGCCCAGACGTCGACCACGCGCCGGATCTCCGCCGGGTCCATCGCGGCCAGCGTCACGTCGTGGCGCGGCGAGAAGCACACGACGCGGCACGTCCCGCGCGTCCCTTCGGCGCGGAACAGCCCGGACTCCACGCGAGCCGCCGACGTGTCCGGACGCAGCGCCGCGAAGTCGTTGGTGAACACGAACGTGGACGCGTAGTCCGGGTTCAGGTCGCCCGTCACGCGGGAGTTCCGGGGACACAGGTAGCACTCCGGGTCGTGCATCGGCCGCTCCTCGGGCGGCTCCGGCTCCTCGGCGCCCAGCCACGGCCTCCTCGTCCGGCCGGCGGAGACGAGCACCCACTCGCCGGTCAGGGCGTTGTACCGGCGATGCGGCTCGGTCTCAAGGGCGGCCACATCGGCGTCGGGCGGCCGGACGGGGTCGATGGACACGCGGGGGCTCCTCCTCGGGAACCGTGGGGTGCTCTCCGCACGGCCGCCTGCATGATCGCAGGTTCGCTGGGGCGCGGGCTCGCTCGACCCGCGGGGCCCAGGCGGTCCGGCGGGCTCAGGCGACCCGCGACGCGAAGGCGATGGAGATCGAGCTGTTCGTCCTCGACGGCGGTTCGCGGGTGCGCGCGTCGAGAACCCGTTTCCGATAACGGCTCTTGCCCGTCAGGCGAGCCGCCGGGCTCCGACAGAGGCCGAGACCTCGAACACGCCCGGGGTCAGCCCCGTCCGGGCCGGGTAGTCGCGCATCACCGCTTCGCGGAGCGCCGGCACCGCGTCCCGGCGCACCAGGTTGATCGTGCAGCCGCCGAAGCCGGCGCCGGTCAGGCGCGCGCCGATGACCCCGGGCGTCGCGCGGGCGATCTCCACCAGCGCGTCCAGCTCCGGACTGCTGATCCCGAACAGATCCCGCATCGAGGCGTGGCTCTCGTAGAACAGCCGGCCGACCGTGGCGAGGTCACCCGCCTCGAAGGCTGTGACCGTGGCCAGCACCCGCTCGTTCTCGTGGACGATGTGCTCCGCGCGGGCGACGACGATCGGGTCCATCCGCGGTCGCGCCGCCTCCAGCATCGCCGGCGTCACGTCCCGCAGCGCGGTCACGCCCGGCACGGTCTCCGCGATCACGGCCACCGCGGCCTCGCACTGGGACCGCCGCTCGTTGTACGCGGACGACTCCAGCCGCCGGGGCGAGCCAGAGTGGCATGCAACCAGGGCAAGGTCGTCGTCGGCCATCGGGATCGACCGGTGCTCGAGCGTGCGACAGTCGAGCAGGAGCGCCCGGCCGGCCTCCCCGAAGATGGACGCGAACTGGTCCATGATCCCGTTGTTGAGACCGATGAAGTCGTTCTCGCCCCGCTGGACGAGGCGCACGAGGCGCATCGGGTCCACGGCCGGCCGCTCGCCGCCGGACAGCGCCCAGGCGCTCACGATCTCCAGCGCCGCGGACGATGAGAGGCCCGCGCCCTGGGGCAGGTCGGAGGCCAGGATCCCGCGGAACCCGCGCGGCCCGAGACCGGCCTCCGTCATCGCCCAGGCGATCCCGGCCACGTAGTCGATCCAGCCACCCTGCCGGGCGTGGACGGCCGCGGGGTCGAACTCGCCCGTCTCGCCGGTCTCGGCCAGGGTCAACCGGGCGACGCCGTCATCCGTGGGCAGCAGCGCGATCGCGATCCCGAGGTCGATGGCGACCGGGAGGACGAACCCCTCGTTGTAGTCGGTGTGCTCGCCGATGAGGTTGACGCGCCCCGGGGCATGGACGACGCGAACGTCGCCGGGTCGGGCAGCGGCCTCCGGGTAGGCCTCGAGGAGACGCGCGGCGAGCGCGGCCGGGTCCCGGGCGAGGGCGGCGGCGCTGGCATCCAGTGGCGGGGTTCGCGTGGTCACACCCCAAGCCTACCGGGCCGGTGGCGCAGACGCGGGTCGCCGGTCGCCCAGATCGCCAGGATCCCCGAGGTCCCCGACCAGGTACCGTTCGATCGTCGGGCCGACCGCCGTCGCCAGCTCCACCGGCAACATCGTCGCGATCGGCTCGACCAGGATCACGTACCGGGCCATGAGCAGCCCCATCAGCTGCGTCCCGGCGAGTGTCGCCCGCAGCCGGGCATCCGGGAGGTCGATCGCACGCGCCAGGGCGAGGAACGGGCCCTCGGCGAGCAGCCGCCGCATCATCCCGGCCGCCACGGGATCCGTCGAGGCGGACCGGACGATCCCCATCAGCAGGGGCCGCACCTCGGGCCGGTCCCAGAGCTCCACCACGAACCGGACGAACCTCTCCCCCAGCCCTTCGCGCGGGCCGGCCAGCAGGCGCGGCACGACCTCCGCGACGTCCACCGGGAACTCGCTCGCTGCCAGGAACAGCTGCTGCTTCGTCCCGAAGTAGTGGTGCACCAGGGCGGCATCCACGCCCGCGCGCGCCGCCACGTCACGGATGGTCGCACCCTCGTACCCGCGCTCGCCGAAGGCCGCCCTCGCAGCGGCCAGGATGCGACCCCGGGTGTCCTCCGAGCCGGGGCGGCGGCCCGTCCGCCGGCCCGCGCTCGTCTGCCGCAGCTCCGCGCCCCCCGCGACCTCGGTCACACCACGTCCCGGCGGATGGTCAGCGAGGCCACGAACGCGAACAGGACCGCCACGGCCGCCAGCACGAGGATGTCCAGCCGGAGCGCAGCCACCGACAGGTCCGCGCCGCGGATGAAGACCTGGCGCAGCGCATCGACCGCGTACCCGAGCGGCATGATCGCGACCAGCGGCTGGAGGACCGCCGGCAGGCTGTTCACCGGGAACAGCACGCCCGAGAGCAGGAACTGGGGAACGATCACGATCGGGATGAACTGGATGACCTGGAGCTCCGTGCGTGCGAATGTGGACAGGAAGATCCCGAGGCTCACGGCGCCCAGCGCCAGCAGCACCACGACCAGGTAGGCGAGGAGCGGACTGCCCGCCACCGGGATCCCCAGGCCGATGGCGAACTCGGGCAGCGGCCCGATCGCCGGGACGTGGACGGTCCCAAGCGCCCAGGCGAGCAGCACCGCGACCTGGAGCATGGCGAACAGCCCGAAGCCCAGCGTGTAGCCCGTCACGACCTCGCCGCGGGTCACGGGCGTGGCCATCAGCCGCTCCAGGGTGCCACCCGTCCGCTCCCGGAGGAAGCTGACACCGGTCAGCAGGTATACGAAGAAATAGAGGAAGAACGCCACGATGGCCGGCGCGAAGGGCACCATCGGGTCGTCGCTCGCGGTGCCGTAGACCGTCTGGTGCACCACCACCGGCACGTGTCCGCCGGTGACACCGATGACGGCGGTGGACACCGCCTGGCGCACGACTCCCATCTGGGCCGCCTCGCCCGCCGGGTCGAGCCCGAGCGTGATGATCGCGATCTGTCCCCCGGTCGCGAGGTCGGCCGGGACGACGATCGCCAGCGTGTCCGTCCCCACCTCGACCAGGCCCCGGGCGGTCGCCTCGTCGGCCACCTCGACCACGGTGACGTTCGCGGCCTCGAGGGCCGTCGTGAGCGCCGCGCCGACAAGCGCGCCAGGACCGCTGGCCTCGTTCACCAGGACGGCGTGGACCTCGGGCGTGTCGCCCTCGCGAAGGATGAACGTGAGCAGGCCGGTGATGACGATCGGGGCGATGAACAGGAGCGCCAGGCTCGGACGATCCCGACGGATCTCCGTCGCGACCCGTCCAATGAGGGCGCGCAGCCGCCGCGGGTTCACGCCGCCACCGCGCCTTCGCCGGCAAACTGCAGGAACGCGGCCTCGAGGTCGTCTGTGCCCGCCTGTGCCCGGAGATCCGCCCCGTTGCCGCGGGCGAGCATCATGCCAGCGCGCATGAACAGGAGCTCGTCGCAGCGGTCGGCCTCGTCCATGACGTGGCTGGACACGACGATCGTGGCGCCCGCGTCCGCGAGTGCGCGGAAGTGCCCCCAGAACTGGACCCGGAGCAGTGGGTCCACCCCCACCGTGGGCTCGTCGAGGAACAGGACCGGCGGGCGATGGACGAGGGCGCAGGCGAGGGACAGGCGGCGGCGTTGCCCGCCCGACAGGGTCGCGGCGACGCTCTTCGACCGATCCGCGAGACCCACCAGCGTCAGGGCCTCCGTCACGGCAGCGTCGTCCCGGACGCCATAGGCGGCCGCGAAGAACCGGGCGTTCTCCCCCGCGGTGAGGGCCGGGTAGATGCCGTCGCCCTGGGTCATGTAGCCGATCCGGGCCAGGTTCGCGCGCGACGGCATCCGGACGCCGAGCACCTCCGCGTGACCCTCGGTCGCCTTCGTCATGCCCGTGAGGAGGCGGATCAGCGTGGTCTTGCCGGACCCGTTGGGGCCCAGGAGCCCGTAGATGCGCCCCGGGGCGAGGTCGAAGGTCATCCCGTCGACGGCCACGATGGGCCCGAACCGCTTGACCAGGCCAACGGCCCGGATGGCCGGTTCCGAGACCGGCTCCGCGGCCGGTTTCGCGGCCGGCTCCCCCGTCGCCTTCATCACCTCCGCGTCGATCGCCGCCTCCTCCGCTGGCATCACGCCTTCTCCTCCGTGACGTCGGAATTCATCGTTTGATGAATTATAGCCAGAGCCGCAAGGGCACGATCACCCGCTGTCTCGATCACCCGCTGACATGGCCGACCCACGCGGGGGTTCGTCGCTGATTCGCCCGGATGCGTGCTACTTGGCCGTGGTACGCACATGGAGAACGAAGCCCGGGGGTGAGCCCACTCCGGAATGAGCACCGGCACCGCGGCCGCAACGGTGCCGGGCCGATGAGCCGGGCCGATGAGCCGGGCCGATGAGCCGGGCCTCCTGCCGCCGGTATCATCCCGCGATGCAGCGCTCGACTACCTGGGTCTGGATCCCGTTCCTCGCCCTCGGCTTCCTCTGGGGATCCTCGTACCTCTGGATCAAGATCGGGCTGGAGACGCTCCCCCCACTGACGCTGATCTCCGGGCGCCTCCTGCTGGGCGCCGCGTTCCTCGTGGTCGTGGTCGCGGTCACCCGTCAGACGCTGCCGCGCGAGCCCCGGATGTACGGGCACCTGCTCGTGATGGCGGTCGTGAACATCGTCCTGCCGTTCATCCTCATCACCGTGGGCGAGCAGTCGATCGACTCGGCACTCGCCTCGATCCTCAACTCGACCGTGCCGCTGACCGTGATCATCCTGGCGCCGATGTTCCTGCCGGACGAGCGCCTCACGCTCCCCAGGATCGCCGGGCTCTCCCTCGGGTTCGCCGGCGTGATCCTGCTGGTGGCGCCGGACCTCGTGAACCTCTCGGACGCCGATATCACGGGCGAGCTGATGATGATCGGCGCATCGCTGTGCTACGGGATCGGCAACGTCTACTCCAAGCGGAACGTCCACGGGCTGCGCCCGGCCATCCCGGCCCTGTTCCAGGTCGCCTTCGCGGCCGCGATCGTGGTGCCCCTGGCGCTGATCATCGAGCATCCGATCGGCAGCGTGAACCCGGCGCCGAGCTCGATCGTCGCAGTCGTCTGGCTCGGGATCCTGGGCTCCGGGGTCGCCTACCTGTGCTTCTTCACGATCCTGGCCCACTGGGGTGCCACGCGGACGTCGATGGTTTCGTACCTGCTGCCCGTGGTGGGGATCGCGCTGGGCGCGGCCGTCATGGGGGACCCGGTGACGCTCAACCGGATCGTCGGGACGGCGATGATCATCGCGGGGATCGCGCTGGTCAATAGCGGGCCGACGCTGAAGCGGATCGTCAACCGTCGCGCCAATGCCGCGGCTGCCGCCGGCCGGGGCAGCTGACCGCTCCCTGCTACGCGAGCGTCGCCGGCAGCGGTGCCCCTCGCCCGCGAGCGTCGCCGGCAGCGGTGCCCCTCGCTCCGTCGGTCAAGTTCGTGGCCTGTGGCGAAGCGGCTCGGCCCTGTCGGGGTGATCAGCCGAAACGCGCCCGCAGCCTCGGCAGGATCTGCGCACCGTAGCGGGCGATCGCGGCCTCCTGGTCGTTCCCCGGGAAGTGGAAGACCAGGTGGTTGAACCCGTAGGCCAGGTACGGCGCGATCTGCTCGATGTGCTCGTCCGGGTCAGCGGACACCAGCCACCGCTTGTGCGCGTACGGCTCGGCCTCCCTGGCCAGGGCCTCCATCTCCAGCGCGTCGTGAACGCCCGTCTTCTTCTCCGCCGGGAGCGCGAGGGCCGCCCAGACCTTGGTGTCCTCCATGGCTCGGTCCAAGCTGGTATCGAACGAGACCTTCATCTCGATCATCCGGTCGAGCGCAGCCGCGTCCCGCCCCGCCTTCTCGGCCCCCTCGACGACGCCGGGGAGCAGCGTCCCGGAGTACAGCTCCGCGCCCTTGCCGCTGGTGCAGATGAAGCCGTCCGCAATGCGCCCTGCGAGTCGGGCGGCGGCGGGCCCCGAGGCCGCGATGTAAACCGGGACCGGCTCCTTCGGGCGGTCGTAGATGGTCGCGTTCTCGGTGCGGTAGTACTGGCCCTCGATCGTCAGGCGCTCGCCGCGCCAGAGCTGCTGGATCAGCTGGACCGATTCCTTCAGGCGTGCGAAGCGCTCGCCCTGCTCGGGCCAGGTGACGCCCACCGGGACCTCGTTGAGAGACTCGCCGGTGCCCACGCCCAGGATCACGCGCCCGGGGGCGAGGCAGCCGAGGGTGCCGAACGCCTGCGCGACGACCGCCGGGTTGTAGCGGAAGGACGGGGTGAGGACGCTGGTGCCGAGGACCACCCGCCTGGTGGCCTGTGTCGCGGCGCCCAGCCAGACGAGGGCGTTGGGGGCGTGGCCGTCCGTGTGGCGCCACGGCTGGAAGTGATCGCTGGTCCAGACGGACTCGAAGCCCGCGTTCTCCGCGGCGACGGCGAGGTCGAGGAGACGCCGGGGCGGGAACTGCTCCGCGGACGCCTTGTAGCCGAGCTTCAGGGGGGGCATGGTGCTCCTTCGTGTACGAGGGGCTGATTGTCGCATCAGCGCGGGTCGCTCCGGCGCGGGTCGATCACCACGCGCCGGACCAGCGCGCGACGAGTCAGCCTGGGACGGGTCAGCGCGCGACGGCGAGGACCAGCGCCCCCGCCAGCACCAGCACCGAGCCGGTGATCCGGAGCCCGATCTCGCGCCGGCCCACCGCCTCCTTCAGCCGGAGCATGCCCCAGGCGGAGGTCAGCAGCACGGCGGACTCGCGGAGCGGCGCGACGATCGCCAGCGGCGCCCGGGACAGCGCGGCCAGCACGAACCCGTAGGCGATGAACGTGATGTACCCGCCGGCGACGGCGCGACCCATGTTCACGGGCTCGGGCGACGGGGTGAACCGGCCCCCGGCGACTCGTGGCCGGAGCCACGCCACGACCAGCAGTCCCGCCCCGCAGACGGGCCACAGGATCCCCGCGTACAGCCAGGGCGGGGTGAGCCGCACGCCCACCGTGTCCAGCGACGAGTACGTGGCGATCATCGCCCCGGTCAGGAGGGCGAACGCCACACCCGAGCGGTCACGCGCGGACGCCGTGCGAAGCAGGTTCCAGGGCCGCTGGACGACGAGCAGGCCCGCGAACAGGAGCGCCACCCCCGCCCACGCGGCCGCCGGCAGCCGCTCGCCCAGCACGGTCACGGCCACGATCACCGCGAGCAGCGGCGCGCTGCCGCGGGCGAGCGGGTACACCACCGAGAGGTCGCCTCGCCGGTACGCGGACGCGAGGAAGATGAAATAGGCGACCTCCACGACGCCCGAGACGATGCCGATGATCCAGGCCGCGAGCGGAACCGCCGGTTGGTCCAGGAGGAGCCAGGCGACGGCGACGATAGGGATCAGCGCCAGCGAGGCCGCGACCACCCCCACCGTCGCCGTGCGCAGCGGGTCCCCCGCCATCTTGAGCAGGATGTTCCAGGCGGCATGGAGGACCGCGGCGACCGCGATGAAGCCGAGGGCAAGGGGGTCCACGCCCCGAGTCTAGGGCGCGGACCCGTCCGTGATGACCGTCGTGCGCAGGTGACCCCGACCCACGTGGCGCTGGCGCACGACCCTAGCGTGCGACGTCCCGGCGGGCGATGCCCCAGGCCGACAGCAGCAGGCCGCCGGCGGCGATGACCACGCAGCCGGCCATCCCCACCCAGTCCCAGACCCCAACCATGGGCTGCCCGAGGTGCGCGGTCAGGGCGAGCTGGCGGATCCAGCCCGGCAGCTCGAGGGCGGGGACGAGGAAGTCGACCAGGAACGTGAGGATCACGACCGCGGCCACGACCTCGCCGGCCAACGAGGTGCCGAACACCCCGCCAAAGGCGATCCCGATCCCGGCGAGGGCGAGGGCATAGAGCCCGATCACCAGCGTGCCCAGGATCGGCGTCAGCACGTCACCGCCGGTGAGGATCGACCCGAAGCCAATGCCGACGACCAGCATCGCGGTGAACACGGCGATCGCGCCGTAGAGGCCGAGGCCGCTCTGGAGCGCCCACCGCACCCGCGACATCGGCGTCGCCAGCAGCATCTCGAGGCGGTTGTCGGTCTCGTCCGCGGCCCAGCCGTTGACGAGCGTCGCGGCCGCGAACCCGGCCAGGATGAACCCGAACGTGACGAAGGCGATCTCGAGGAAGGCGCCCGAGCCGCTCGCCAGGTCGATGTCCGGGAACACCGCCTTGAACACCGCGATGATGTCGGGGCTCTGCTGGACGAGGGAGGTGCTGAAGGACAGGGCGGTGGCCCCGAAGATGAACCCCATCAGCCCCACGCCGATTCCCCACCAGAATGCCAGCGGCAGCCGCTCGCCAAACGACCGGGCGGCCGGCCCTCCCAGGCCCAGCGCGACGCGCGGCATGCTCGGCCACGGGATGTGAACGGTCACCCCGAGGTCGCGCCGCGTGAACACCGCCACCCCGACGGCGAACAGGAGGACCGCGACGATCGCGCCCGAGAGGAGCGACACCCAGTCGAACTGGCCGGCCAGGGGCTGGTGATGCTCGGTCCAGCCCCACCAGGTGACGTTCGCGAGGGGTGCGAACGCCGGCACCGCCGCCTGGTACCCGTTGGCGAAGTAGCCCACCAGGAGCACGGCGCCCGCGATCCCCGCGGATGCGCCGCGCCCCACGAGCGGAGCCAGCGCGAACGCCACGGACCCGGAGGCGAGACCGACAACGCCGATCCAGGCTGCGTACCCGATCGCCATGGAAGGTGTGATCTCGTCGCCCGGCAGCGTGCCGAAGAACCCCGCGGCCCAGGCGGACAGCGCGGTCACGACCACGACGATCGCCATGCCGGTCAGGTGCGCCGCCAGCTTCTCGAGCGCGATCCGACGCATGCCCAGCGGCGTGGCAGCGACGAACTCGAGGCTGCCGCGGCGGATCTCGCCGGCGAGCGTCCCGGACAGCGCGAGGATCGACCAGAGGGCGACCATCAGGCCCATGGAGGGCCCGGTCTTGAAGTTGATCGAGCCGCCAAGGCTGGTCATGTTGACCGGGAAGGGGGTGCCGTAGACGCCGGCCATCGCCGCGGGCAGGCTCTTGACCAGGTTGGCGAGCTCCTGGCGCGACTGCTCCGTGGCGTACGCCTGCCCGAAGGACACACCGGTCACGATCAGCATGATCCCCACCAGCCCGCCCACGATGATCACGGCGAGCCGCGAATCGCGGAGGGACTTGGCGTAGACGCTGCCGAGCCCGTAGATCCGGCTGAACCGCGAGACTGCCGTCCGCGCCCCGCCGGTCGGGGCGCTGCCTGCATGCGCGGTCATGTCCGGCCTCCCTAGCGCCCGATGTCGCGGCGACGGATCCCCCACGCGCCGATCGCGACGCCGCCGGCGAAGATCGCGAGGCACAGCACGATCCCGACGGGGTCCCACTCGCCGACCATGGGCCTGCCCATGTGCGCCGTCAGGGCGAGCTGGTGGACCCAGTCAGGCAGCTTGAGCGGCGGCGCGACGAGGTCGAGCAGGTAGGTGGCCACCACGAACAGCGCCGCGATCTCGCCCGCGAGCGAGGTCCGCCACAGCCCGCCGACCGCGACGCCGATCCCGACGACCGCCGCCGCGTAGAGCCCGAGCGAGGCTGAGCCGAGGATGGCGTCCCCGGCGGGGACACCGCCCGAGCTCGCCCCGAGCCCGACGCCGAGGGCGAACAGCACGGTCATGCCCGCGACGGCGAGGATGGCGGCGATGCCGCCCGCCACCGTCCAGCCCACCCGCGTCGTGGGCGTCGTGAGGACCATCTCCAGCTGTCCGTCGCCCTCCTCGGAGGCCCACTTCGAGACGAACGTGGCCGCACCGAACCCGGCCGCGATGTACAGCAACTCGGCGTAGAGCTGCATCCAGCCGCCCGTGGACGCGAGGTCGACGTTGGGGAACAGTGCGCCCATCGTGACCACCAGGCTCGAGTCGTGGCCAAGCTGGGTGGCCATGGGCCCGACCAGCGAGGCGTAGAGCGCCCCGATGAGCCCGATCCCGATCCCCCACGACAGGGCCCGGGGCAGCTGCTCGCCCATGGCGCGGCTGATGGGTCCGTGCACGCCCAGGAGGACCGTGGGCAGGCCCGGCAGGGACAGGCCGGCGGTCACGCCCAGGTCGCGCCGCACGAACAGCTCGACCCCGATCACCAGCAGGATCACGCCGGTCGCCCCGACCAGCGCGACGGGCAGCCAGTCGTACATGCCGACCAGGGCGATGTGGTTCACCGTCCAGTGGAACGGGCTCACGGCGACGAGCGGGCCGCCGACGTCAAGGCCGCTCGTGAGCCACAGGACGGCCATCGACAGGCCGGCGATTGCGGCCGACCCGGCCCGTCCGAGGAGCGGCGACAGGGCAAACGCGAGCCCGCCGAAGAACAGGGCGATGCTCCCGGTCCACAGGGCGAAGCCGGCCGAGGACAACGGTGGGATCGTGTCGCCCTGGGAGGCATTGCCGAACACGGTCGAGCTGACGGTGGTGCCGATGGCGAGGACCATCATGGCGAGCGACAGCATCGTCACGTGGGCGGCAACCTTCTCGAGCGCGATCCGTCGCTTGCCGAACGGCGCCGCTGCCACGATGTCGAGGCTGCCGCGGCGCGCCTCGTCGGCGAGCGTCGCCGAGAGCGCGAAGATCGACCACAGGGCGGTGCCGATGGCGAAGATCGCGCCGTACTTGAAGGTCATGTAGCCGCCGAGCGTGCCGAGCTTGGCGCCCATCGCGGTCGCGTTGCCAAACAGGTTGACCATCGAGGCGGGCATGCTCCCGACGAGCTTGTCCACCTCGAGGCGCGCCTGTGGGCTTGGGAAGATGTTCGACACCGCGACCCCCATCACCAGCGCCATCCCACCGAGCAGGCCGGCGGCGATGATGAACGCAAGGCGGGAGTCTCGGATGGTCTTGCCGTAGATGCTGCCGAAGCCGTACAGGCGGCGATGGAGCGGGATCGCCGGGATCACCGCCGCACGGGATGGCGTGCTGGCGCTCGCGGTCATGACGGGTTCGCCTCCACGGCCTCACGGCCGTACTGCGCGAGGAACGTCTCCTCGAGGGTCGGCTCCCGGCTCACGAAATCGAGCAGCTCGTACCTGGCGGCGGCCTGGACCACGGGCGTGATCGGGCCGAACACCTTCATCCGCAGGGTGTGGTCCTCGACCTTGACGTCGGACACGCCGGGCAGCCCGGCGAACGCCTCGGCCGGGACGCCGCCCGCGAAGCGGAGCTCCACCTCGTGGTGGGCGAGATCGCGCAGGCCGTCGACGCTGTCCACCTTGACCAGGCGGCCGTCCTTGATGATCGCGACCCGGTCACAGGTCCGCTCCACCTCGGACAGGATGTGGCTGGAGAGGAACACGGTCCGGCCCTCGGCCTGCGCCTCCCGCACCAGCGAGTAGAACGACTGCTGCATGAGCGGATCGAGACCGGCCGTGGGCTCGTCCAGCATCAGCAGCTCCGGCCGGTGCTGGAGCGCGATCACCAGGCCCACCTTCTGCTTGTTGCCCTTGGAGTACTCCTTGAACTTGCGTGACGGATCCAGGTCGAAACGCTCGACCAGGTCCTTCCGGAACGCGGCATCCACGCCACCGCGCAGGTTGCCGAAGTACTCGATCGTCTGGCCGCCGGTCAGGCGGTCGTACAGGGCGAACTCACCCGGGACGTAGCCGATCCGGCGGTGGATGGCGACCGGGTCGACGGTCGTCTCGATGTCGAACACGAAGGCGCGCCCCGATGTCGGGCGGATGAGGTCCAGCAGCGTGCGGATGGTCGTGGTCTTGCCGGCACCGTTCGGACCCAGGAACCCGAAGACCTCGCCGGTCTCGATCTCGAGGTCGACGTCCACGATGCCGCGATGGGACCCGTAGCTCTTGGTGAGGCGTTCGGTGCGGATGATGGCGGGCATGTCAGTCCTTTCCCGATGGGACGCCGGTGCGCGCGCTGGCCGCGCGCTCGGCCTTGAACTCCTGGACGATGGCCGGGAAGCTGGCCGCGAGCGCCGCATACAGGTCACGGGTCTCGCGGAGGCGCTGGAGCGACGCCGGGGACCGGTCCGCCAGGTGCGTGAGCGCGTCCTCGAGCACGACCAGGGACGGGCGCACCTGGCGCTCCTTGTTCTCGAGCACGCGGATGACGGCGTCGGGTGCGCTGCGCCAGTACTCGCGGCGATCACCGCGGCGCTTGGTCCGCAGGATCAGACCCGACGGCTCGAGCATCCGCGCCGCCCCGCTGATCGCTCCACGGCTGGCCCCGATCGCGTGCGCGATCTCCTCGACCGTCTGATCGGACGGCTCGCAGACCAGGAGCCAGGCCCACATCCGTCCCGTGACGGGCGGGAAGCCCTCGACGGCGAGGATCCGCGACCAGTGATCGATGAATTCCTGCTCTTCCGGTCGCATGCCGGAAGGCTACGCCTGTTCGGAAGTTTCAGTCAGTGCTGAATGTACCGATATGAAGGACGCGGCCCGGACGCGCGTGAACCCCGCCCAGGGCTGCGCTTCAGGCCTGGGGCCAGCCGCCCAGCTCGTCGAGCGTCGGCGGGTTGGCGCCGGCGCGCTCGCAGACGGCCGCCGACGCGCGGACGGCGAACCGGACGGCACGCAGGAGCGCCGCCTCGTCCGCCACGGTCGCCCGCGTGACGCCATCGTGGACGAGGCAGGCGAGGAGCGCCCCACCAAAGGTGTCCCCGGCCCCCACCGTATCGACCACGCGGATCGGCGGGGCCGGAACCCGGTGCACCACCCCGCCGACGAACACCGTCACGGGCCGCCCGCCGTCGGTGACGAGGATCGCGCGCGGCCCCAGCGACCCGATCCACGCCACGACAGCCTCGGAGGTCTCCCCGGGGCGCAGGAACACCAGGTCCTCGACACTCGCCTTGACGATGTCGGTGCGGACGAGGACGCGGGCCAGGCGAGCGCGGTAGGCGTCGGGATCGCGCGTGATCGACGGCCGGCAGTTGGGGTCCACCATCACGATGGGGTCATCCGGCAGGTCCGCGACCCATGCCTCGAGCGTGGAAGCCATCGGCTCCAACACGAAGCCGAGCGTCCCCGTGAGCACGGCGCGCGTGCCAGGCGGCAGGCCAGCGGCCAGTGGCCCGGGGTAGACCGCCGGCGCGGACGTGCCCTCGGTGTAGAAGCGGTAGGCGGCGGCGCCGTGCTCATCCAGCTCGGCCAGCGCCAGCGTGGTCGGCAGGTCCGTGCGCTGGGCGAGATCCAGCGAGACACCATCCGCGGCGAGCCCCGCCTCCAGCACCCGCCCGAACCGGTCGCCCGAGAGCCCGCCGATCCAGGCGCACGGCACGCCGAGGCGCGCGACGGCGCGGGCGGCGTTGTAGGGCCCGCCGCCGGCCACGGGCACCAGCTGCCCGTCGGGGCGCACGATGAGATCGACGAGGGCATCTCCGGCGAGGACGATCACGGGCGCTGGCTCCTGTGCAGCAGTCTCGGGCGGTGAACGGGTGGACGCGCTCGCAGTATCGGGTGCGGGAGAGCTGTCCGGGCGGCCATCAAGGATCCCGGTCACCCGTATCATCGCGCGGTGATGCCGAAGCACGATCAGGAGCGGTTCCTGGGCCCGGACGGCCTGGTCCAGCGGGTGCGCCTGGCCGCCTACGGCTGATGTGAGCGGGACGGTGCCGTGCTGCTCTGCCGGATCTCGCCGAACGGGCCCGGCGGTGGGCTGTGGACGCTTCCGGGTGGCGGGCTGGACTTCGGCGAGGAGCCCGAGGCGGGGCTGGTCCGGGAGCTGCTCGAGGAGACGGGCTGGAAGGCGTCGTGGGTCCGCTCATCGGCGTGCGATCGGCGGTGCTGGAGCCCGGCGAGACCGTCAGCGGTCACCGGGTGCAGGTCGTGGGGATCCTGTACCGGGCCACGGTCACGGACGGCACGCTCCGCGACGAGGCGGACGGGTCCACGGACCTCGCGCGCTGGATCCCGTTCGCGGAGCTGGATGCGCTGCCGGTGACGGGGCTGGTGCCGTGGGCGCGGGACGCGGCCGGGCACTGAGCCGGCCGATGTGCCGGCCGGCGTCGGCCGATGTGCCGGCCGGCGTCGGCCCGGAGCCACCGGACCGGGCAGCCACCCGGCGCACCGCCGGGCCGTCGGCGGGCCGCCTCCGCTACGCTGCGTCCATGTCAAACCATCCCCGCTGGGAGCGCCGCTTCCGCGCACCCATCCTCGCCTTCCCCGCCTGGGCCGCCGATGCCCCGGACCGCATGGTCCTCGCGTCCACCGAGAGCGGCAGCTACCAGCTCCACGCGTGGGACCGTGCCACGGGCAGGAAGCGCCAGGTGACCCGGGACCGCGTCGGCGTGCTGGAGGGCCGGCCAACCCGGGACGGGACCGGGGTGATCTGGTTCCGCGACGAGACGGGCGCAGAGACCGGCACGTTCGTCGTCGCGCCGTTCGACGAGGACGCGGTGCCGGAGCCCCTGCTCGAGGGCCTGCCGAAGGGCTGGAGCGAGGGCCTGGCGATCGGCCGCCACCGGTCGCTCGCCGCGGTGAGCACCGAGGAGGGCTACACGGTCTGGGTCTCGGACGACGGGGGCCCGGTCAGGCTGCTCCACGAGCACGCCCAGCCCGTGCGCCTCGCGGGCGGCTGGGGCCTCAGCGGGTCCGTTGACCGCGGCGCGCTGTCCGCGGATGACCGCGTGGTCGTGCTGGAGGTCATGGAGGACGGGGATGTGCTCCATCCCTCGCTCAAGGCCATGGACGCGTCGACGGGTGAGACCCTTGGGTTGCTCCGTGACGCGGGGCTCGAGCTGGCGGGGTTCGGGTTCTCGCCGCTGGCGGGTGACCTCCGAATGGCCATCACCCACGAGCGCACCGGTGAGCGGCGACCCGCGATCTGGGACATCGCCACGGGCGAGGTCCGGGAGCTCGTGCTCGACCTCGAAGGTGCGGTGGAGCCCGCCGACTGGTGGCCGGACGCCTCGGCGCTGCTGCTCCTCCAGCTGGAGGCGGGCCGTCACCGCCTGCACCGGTACGACCTGGCAACGGGCGAGGTCACCGCGTTCGCCACGGAGCCGGGGTCGATCACGGCGGCGGCCGTCCGGCCCGATGGCGCCGTCTGGTACCGGGGCCACAACGGCCAGCACCCGGCGCTGCTGCTGGAGGTGGGGACGGCCGCGCCGCTGCTGGCTGCGGAGGGACCCCCGGCGCCGGCCGGGCGGGACTTCGAGGCCTGGTGGTTCACGAACCCGAAGGGCCAGCGCGTCCACGGCTTCCTCGTGCACCCGGAGGGAACCGGCCCGCACCCCGTGATGATGCGGGTCCACGGCGGTCCGCACTCCCTGGACATGGACCGGTGGGCGCCGGACGTCCAGGCCCACGTGGATGCCGGGTTTCTCGTGGCGATGGTCAACTACCGCGGGTCGGAGGGCTTCGGCCAGGCCTGGCGGGACGAGCTGACCGGCAACATCGGGTTCCTCGAGCTCGAGGACGTGCTGGCCGGCCTCGACGACCTCGTGGGGCGCGGCCTCGCGGACCCCTCGCAGGCCGTGCTGGCGGGCTGGTCGTGGGGCGGGTATGTCACGCTGCTGGGCCTGGGGCGCCACCCGGAACGGTGGGTCGCGGGCATCGGCGGCGTGCCGGTCGCGGACTACGTCGCGGCGTACGAGGACGAGGCGCCCATCCTCCAGGCGCTGGACCGGGCGCTGTTCGGCGGCTCGCCGGACGAGGTGCCCGGGCTGTTCGCGGAGCGGAGCCCGATCACGTACGTGGACGCGGTGTCGGCGCCGCTGTTGATCCTCGCGGGCGAGAACGACTCGCGGTGCCCGATCCGGCAGGTGTGGAACTACGTCGGTCGCCTCCGGGCGCGCGGGCAGGATCCGCAGGTCTACACCTATGCGACGGGACACGCCTCGTTCGACGTGGACGAGCGCATCCGGCAGACGGCGATCGTGCTCGACTTCCTCGCGCGGTCCGTGCCGGGTGTCGCGCGGCTCGACGGGCTGGACGCGCACCTGGCGACGGCGGGCGCCGCGGGCTGACGGCGGTCGCAAACACGGACCCTGCCAGCGCGTGTCGCACCGGCGGGCGAGCAGGTGCGCCTCGGCGGGCCAGATGCAGGCCGGTGTTGTCAGGCGGGCCGGCGGTCTCCGCGAACGAGGACGTAGAAGA
>DATCGK010000389.1:0-3207 GCA_036508975.1 Candidatus Limnocylindrales bacterium | reverse complement strand
GGGCGCGAGGTCGAGGATGGGGCAGACCTCCTCGCGCTCGCGGACGACCATCCAACCGTCCGAGGCAAGGTGCGCCCCGAACGCGACCGCCAGCTCGTCGGCAGCCGGATCGCCGCATCGGAGCCGCCGCAGGTCGATGACGTCCCAGGGGTCGGGGTGCGGATCGCCGGGGTTCGCTCCGGCGGCGAGGGCGTCCGTGACCGCGCGGGCGACCGCGGGAAGATCCGCCGGCCGGGCGAGGACCGTCGCGTAGTCGGCGTGGTAGCTCGCCCCGAAGAGGACGGCCTTGCGGTCCGGCGCGACGGGCGTCAGCGGGGCGGCGTGGCCGGCCCCGCGCATCCGGGTGCGGAGGATTGCGTCGTCCGGCTCCACCTCGTGGCGGTGCATGAGCGGCACGATCGCGACGGGAGGCGCGTCGTCGGACGCCGCATCGTCCACGACGACCAGGGTCTGGTCGTGGGCGTTGGCGCCGTAGGCGTCCCACCAGGCCCGCTGGACTCCCCAGCGCGAGAACGGCGTCGCCCACGGCGTGGCACCCGCCAGCGCGTCCCACGTCGCCGGGCTGATCGCGTCAAAGGGCCGGCGGACGGCGCGGAACGGCCGACGAGCGGTCGGGTCAGTGGAGGTGAGGGTTCGGGCGCCCGGCGTGATCGGCTCGGCGGGCGCCGCGGGACACAGAGGATCCAGCTCCTGGGTAGTTGCGTGGGTCACGATCGGGAGGATAGCACCGGCGGCCGGGGGCCCGGCTGCACAAATCCGGTCGACGATCCCCCGCGCCGGTCACCTGAAGTAGTACCACAGCACTCCGAGAAGGTTGACGGCGACTCCGAACACTATGGCGATCTGCCAGCGGAGGCTGATGCCCGCCCGGGCAGCTCCCAGCGCACACGTCATCATGACGAGCGGGATGGCATCGAGAGCGTACCGATATCCGTACTGGAACCACCCGCCGCCGTAGTAGAGGAGCGATGGGATCAGGACCAGCAGAGCACTGAGCCCAAGGACGACTGTCTCTCGGCGGCGCCAGTCCGCCCGCGCCGCGAGCAGGAGTCCGGGGCTCGTGAGAAGGATCGACATCCCAAACCCGTCTGGTGCGATCCACGGGAAACGCGGCACCAGCCCGGGCACCTCCAGGAGGAGGTACTGGAGGTTCATCGGGAGGTGCCGGACCGAGAAGAGTCCCTCGGCCCGCAGTGCGTCCAGAAATGGCGGAAGAGTCGCCAGCGCATAGCCGGATTCCAGCGGGCTGCCGAACCGGGCGGCGTTGTACCAGAGCGCGAATAGGAAAGCGGGCGCAGCGCCGACCGTGAGGAGCGCGAGCCGCTGGGCAGCGTCCGTAAGCTGAGTCCGACCGCCGTCAGGTAGGCTTCGCCACGCCCAGTACGGGAACGCCGCCACGAGCGTCGCGCGGCTGAGAAATGCCGCCCCGCCCAGAAGACCCAGGACAAGTGGGCGGCGGCGCCCGTGCGCCTCGAGCAGCCCGGCAAACGTCAGGACCGAGGCGAACAGCTGGCCTGTATGCCAGACCCCGCCCAGCATCGTGATCCACCACGTCGCCGTGCTCAGCCCGAAGAGAACCACGAGCCAGACTCGATCCGCCGTTCGGGCCACGCCGAAGCGGTCCGCCAGTCGCCAGAGCAGCGCCAGGCTAGTCATCGCCAGCCCCACGTTGACGACAGGCTCCGATGCGGCGGCCACCGCCGGGCCGACGAGTGCCACCAGCGGCGCGAGGCCGAGCGCCGGGAACGGCGCGAATGGGACGTAGAACCGGGCACCCTGCTGCACGAAGTCGTAGATCCCGAATGTGCTGTCCAGCCACGTCCGCCCGTGCAGGAAAGCGTCGGCGAGATAGAAGAACTCGGGGCGACCGACGCGTACCCAGAAGGCGCTGACGAAGAGGACCAGGCCCACGAGTCCCACCGCGAAGGCGCCACCGGGGGATCCCCGGATCCGCCAGCGGGCGATGGTCATGTCGCGGCCTGCACCGGCGCCGGGGCCACCAGGCGGGGGTCGGCGGGTACGCCCACCGCGATCGGCGCAATCAGGGCCAGCCAGAGGATCACCTGGTAGGTCGCCTCGACCGGCATCCAGGCAGCCAGCGGAAGGGCTGCTGCCCACCACTGGCGTCGCTCGAGCAGGAGGGCGACCGGCAACAGGACGAGGACGGCGTAGTGCGGCCAGAGGATCGGGGAGACCATGACGGACGCGATCGCCGTGACGACGACCGCGACATCGGCGGGCCGCCGGAGCCAGGCGAAGAGCGCGACCAACCCCACGAGCGCGACGCTCGCCCATTGGATCCCGTTCGCAAGCGGCAGCGGGATGCCGCTCCGGTAGGCAAGGGCCCCGACGCTGAGAACCTGCGGGGCGGTGATCGCGTTGCCTCCGACGCGGGCGATGAGGGTGATCCAGTCGGACAACGCTACGGGGCCGGCAACGATCGTCGCCACGGCTCCCGCAAGAAGCAGCGCGCCGATCCCGACCCCGACAGCTCGGAACCTCCTTGTCACGAGCGCCCAGCCAAGGAGGAGGACGGGCTGGAGCTTCGCGGCTGTGCCGAGCGCTGAGGAGAGCCCGACGCCGAGCGGTCGGTCGGCCCACCGCCATGCGGCTGCGTACGCCAGGAAGAGGAGCGGCCCGAGCTGTCCCAGCTTGACCGCGTAGAGGTATGGCCACGAGGTGCCCGCGAGGAGGACGACCGCCCATCGAACCTCCCGCCGGACCGGCAGGAGCACCACCCCGACGATGAACGCGAGGTTGAGCATCGCCGTCCACGCCAGCATCGCCGCCGGCGGTGGCAACGCCGCGGCGAACGGCAGCACCGCGAGGATGAATGTCGGCGGGTAGTCGAACAGGCCGTTCGGCCCCGGCGCCGTGAACGAGAGGTCGTAAAGCGGCCCGCCTCCCAGCAGACGACGCGCCGCGCTGTCGTACATCAGGTAGTCGTAGCCACGCGTGTCCCGGGCTGCCACGAGGACTGCAGCGACCATGGCGATGGGCACGACGATCGCCAGGACCGGCAGGGCGGCCCGCATCGCCAGCCGGAGGTCGAACCGCGCGACACGTTCGTTCACACGTCTCGACCCTCTGCAGGGCGTCCTAGCTGCGGGGCTCGCTGCGGCGCCGCGACGGTCATCCTGAAGCCGACGAGCGATGCGCCACGCCTCGGTGGAGTAGGGGCGTGCGGAACAGGTCCCAGGCGACCCA
>DATCGK010000388.1:0-5548 GCA_036508975.1 Candidatus Limnocylindrales bacterium | reverse complement strand
TTCGCGACGCCGAGAGCGACTCCTTCATCGCCGAGGGCGAGGCGACCGTGCGGGTTGAATCCGGCTGCCCGCGCTGGTCCGCGACGATCACCCGGACCGGACCGTAGGATCCCGCGATCCGGGCGGTGATCGGGGTGGTGAGCCCGCTGGGATTCGAACCCAGGACCAAGGGATTAAAAGTCCCCTGCTCTACCGCTGAGCTACGGGCCCCGGCCGCAACTCTACCCGGTCGAGGACGCGTACCGCGGAGGTCCAGGGCCGACGCGCGGCCGCCGGGCCGGGCGGTGACGCGCCCGTCGGCATCAGGCGTTGCTGGGCCGCCCGAGTCGACGCACGCGACGGAGGACCCGACCAGGAAGGGCCCGCGCGAACGAGAAGGCCCGGGATCCGTCCCAGCGCACGGCGAGTCCCAGATCCTCGACCGGCCCGCCGCGGCGCAGGCCCTCCACGACGACGTCTCCGCCTTGAAGGACGCGCGCCGTCCCGAGCGGCACGACGGGCGCGTTGCCTCCGCCGAACCTCACCCCGAGGGAATGGACGCCGGCAGACAGGTCCTCGACCCTCGGCCGGACAACCGCGTGAACCACCACGGCCTGATCCCTGGCTGATGCGCTGGCTGGCAGCACAGCCTGCTCGGGAGGCGCCCCGATGACGAATGCGATCTCGCGGCTGCCGGGATTGTCGATCTCGATGGGCAGCAGCAGCCGCAGCACCCGGCCATCGCGGAACACCGTGGGGACGTGGCTCCGGAACAGGTCGGCGAGCCGGGGGACGGTACCGGCAATCTCCAGGACCATGCCCGCCCCTGCGCCGATGGCGGGCATGGCGACGAGGGCCGGCTCGCCGACCAGGGCGGGACCAAGCGGCGCGGACTGGGGACTCGCATCCGAGCCGATCAGCTGCGTGCGGTCGATGCCGATCCCCGTCACGCGGAACAGGACCTCCCAGGTCGCCGGTGTCAGCGGACGGTTGCCGGGGCCAACCCGGCTGGGATCGACGGTGATGGTGCCGAGCACGGTCGGCCGGACGCGGCGCCCATGCGCCGGGTCCGGCCCGACATCCTCGAAGACGACCTCCGAGGTGGTCCGGAGGCGCCAATGGATGGCTCCACCTCGCTCGCGGATGGAGGACTGCGCCTTCATCGCGGGGGCCTCCCGCGTGACATCGATCGGAGTCCGGGACAGCTGATCCGTGAATCGTGGATCAAGCGCAAACGTGTCGCCGTCCTGGACGAGCGTGAATGCCTCACCGCTTGGTGCCCAGACATAGTCTGCGACGAAGGGAATGCGAAGGCGGCCGCTGGCCCAGCCGACGGCCCCGACCCGGCAGCGTTGTTCTATGCGCACGTCGCGCTGGGCGAGCTCGACGAGATCATCGAAGCGGCCCGAGCGCACGAGCGTCGAGCGCAGCCGGTTGACAGGCCCGAGGCCGTCGTGAACCGCGTCGTCGATCCGATCCAGGGCAAGATCGCGGATCGCGTCGAACAGCTCGCGACGGTAGGAGGGATCGGCCTCGACGAACGACGTCCCTGCCAACCGCGACAGCATCTCGAGCCGGTAGAAGCGGCGCAGCAGCCGGGAGCGGAGATCACCCGGCTCGACCTCGTCGATGATCATGTCCAGGATCCGCCGGAGGTTGCCGCAGTACTCGGCGGGACGGAGCGGCTCGGAGCTCAGGTTGCCCCCGTCGTCGCGGCCGCAGTAGAAGTAGCAGGGTTCGTCGGCGAGGACCGACACGACCTTTGCGCGCAGGTACGCCAGGACAACGAAGTACTGGTCCTCGGTCAGGCGCAATTCCTCGGGGAACGCGATCCCGTTCTCCCGAATGAACGCGGCGCGGAACATCTTGCTGACCGTCAGGTTCTCGATCAGGGGCGCCGTCGCAACGGTGCACGACTCGTAGCTGCGCTGGAACATCCCCCAGTGGACGCCCCGGAAGTTGCTGACGAGCTTGCCGATCACGATGTCCGAGCCATTCCGCCGGCCCATCTCGTAGAGCATGTCCAGGGCGCGTTCGCCGAGGCGATCATCGGCGTCGAGAAACTGCACGTACTCGCCGCGCGCCCGCTCGAGGCCGATGTTGCGTGGACGACCCGGTCCGCCCGACGCGGCGGTGTGGACCACCGAGATGTGCCGGTGCGCCGCGGCTATCTCGTCGAGACGCTGTCCGCTGCCGTCGGTGGACCCGTCGTCGACGAAGATCGCCTCGAAGGCATCGTCGGGCATGGTCTGGGCGAGGATGGACGCGACCGAACGATCAAGGGCAGCCCCGGGGTTGTAGACGGGGACCACCACGCTGACCTTCAGCGATCCGCCTGCCCGTTCATCGGCCATCTGGTTCACCTCGGGTACCGCTGCCCACCTCGTTGTGCGGCCTCGGACTGTACACGGGCACGACCGCGGCAACGCTGGTCGTCACGACCACCATGCACCGCCGCTCCCGCGCGGATCGAATGCCGGCCCTGCCGCTCCTACGGCAGCAGCGACGCGTTCACCAGCTGGTCCACCGTGACCGCGTTCGGTACCAGGCCAAGGCCGGTCATGAAGTCCACCGACTGCTGCCATCCGGCGCGGTCGATCGAGCCCAACGGACCGCCGGTGCGGCTGTTCTTCCAGGTGGCGATCGTGGCGTCCAGGATCTCCCGCTGCAGGGTGGGATCCTGGGCGAGGTCGGGGACGGCCGCGAAGGTCGCGTCCAGGCCCTTCTGCGGGTCAGCGGTGATCTCCTTCATCGCCCGCAGCGTCTTGGCGGTAAAGGCCGCGAGGGCGTCGTGCTTGGAGGTGAGGGTCGCGGTCCCGGTCACGAGGCCCGGCCCGGGGAGCGCGATGCTGGCGTCGACCCCCAGGACGACGGGCTCGATGCCCGCGCGCTTCAGTGCGATGGGCTCGTTGTTGACGAAGCCGGTAGCGGCATCGACGGCACCCTGCTGGAGCGCCGCCGTCTGACCGTAGTCCGGGTAGAGCTGGATCGTCACGTCACTCGTGGTCAGCCCCGCGGACTGCAGCAGGGCCTGGAGCTGGATCCAGGACGTGCCGTACTTGCCGGGGATACCGATCTTCTTGCCCTTCAGGTCCGCCGCGGTCCTGATGCCGCTGGCGGCGTTCGCGACCACGACCGCCGGGAAGGTTCCGTAGATCGTGGCCGTGTAGACCACCGGGATGCCCTGGCTCACGGCGGGGATGACGGAGGTACCGTCGCCGCTGCCGATGTCCACGGCGCCCTGTCCCAGCAACGTGATGAGGTCGGGGTCGATCTTGTTCTGCAGCGTCACGTTGAGGCCCGCGTCGGCGTAGTAGCCGGCCTGCTGGGCAAGGTAGAACTGCGCGAACTGGACGCTGGGGATGTAGCCCAGGCCCACGGTGAGATCGACGGGCCCGGCGGCCGCGGTGGCCGTGACCGAAGCGGGCGCGGACGACGAGGCCGCTCCCCCACCGCAGGCGGCGAAGAGGAAAGCGGCGACGATCGCCAGGGCGACAAGCGGGTGATGGGCGGGGCGGCGCGACGACGGGTTCACGGGCGACGACGGTTTCACGGGCGACGGACCTCCGGGGCTAGGCAGCGCGGCTCATCGCTCGCCGACCAGCCGGCGCTCGACGAGGACCATGACGAGATAGAGCGCCACCCCGACCAACGCGAGGGTCAGCAGGGCGGCGAACATGAGCGGGGTGTCGAACAGGGAACTGCGGGCGATGTTGATCAGCACGCCAAGGCCGCTTTCGCCACCGGCCCACTCGCCGACGATCGCGCCGATGACGGCCAGGGTGATGCCGACGCGGAGGCCACCGAGGATCGCCGGGAGCGCGGCGGGCACCTCGACGCGCGTGATCGTCTGCCAGCTGGTCGCACGGAAGCTGCTCGCCATCTCCAGCAGCCGCGGGTCCACGGACCGGATGCCGACCATCGTGGCCACGGCGACCGGGAAGAACACGATCAGCGTGCAGATGACGAGCTTGGACGGCAGCCCGCTGCCGAACCAGAGGACGATGAGCGGCGCCAGCACGAGGACCGGCGTGGCCTGCGCGGCCACGAGGTAGGGGCTCAGGAGCCGCTCCGCGAGGCGGGAGCGCGCCAGGCCGATGCCGGTGACAAGGCCGATCGTCGCGCCGATCGCGAAGCCCAGCAGGACCTCGACCAGCGTGGTCCGGGTGTGCGGCCACATCGTGCCGTCCACCCAGGCCTGCGCGAACCGTTCGGCCACGGTGTACGGCCCGGGCAGGATGAACGACCTGTAGCCGGTGACGAAAACGACCAGCTGCCAGACGAGGACGAAGACGACGAGGCTGCCGACGACCGGGAGCACGAAGCCTGCCCGCCGCTTCATGGCTCGTCCTCCGGGCGGAAGGGGTCGAACCAGGCCGGGGTCCCCGGCGCCGTCTCCGCGTGACGGGCACGCACCGCGGGCGCCACGCCGGCGATGCGGGCCTCCTCCATCGCGATGCTGTCGTCGGTGGTGTCCACCAGGTGCGTCCGGACCTCCGCCGCCAGGTGCGACACGAAGGCGGAGTCAAGGTCCACGACCCGCCGCGGGCGGGGCAGCTCCACGGGGACCTCGGCGACGATCCGGCCGGGTCGCGGCGAGAGGACCACCACGCGATCGGCGACGAACACGGCCTCGGGGATGCTGTGCGTGACGAGGACGATCGTGGTCCCGGTTCGCTCCCAGAGGCGGAGCAGCTCCGCGTTGAAGCGCTCGCGGGTGAGGGCGTCCAGGGCGCTGAAGGGTTCGTCCAGGAGCAGCACGCTGGGCTCCAGCGCGAGGGCGCGGGCGATGGCGACGCGCTGGCGGGTCCCGCCGGAGAGGGTGGTGGGCCGGGCCCCGGCGAACTCGCGCAGGCCCACCAGGCCCAGGAGGTCCTCCGCCCGTGCCGCCTGGCGCGTCTTCGACCAGCCGGCGAGCTCCATCGGGAAGCGGACGTTGTCCTCCGCCGATCGCCACGCCAGCAGGCGCGGCTCCTGGAACACGAGTCCCACCCGCGGGTCCGGTCCCGTCACGGGATCGCCGTCGATGGTCACGACGCCGGCGTCGGGTGCGATCAGCCCGCCCAGGACCCGCAGGAGCGTGCTCTTGCCGCAGCCGTTGGGGCCGATGAGCGCCACCACCTCGCGGGGCCGGACGGCCAGGTCGATCCCATCGAGGACGTGCGTCGTCCGGGCGCCACGGAACGTGAGCGAGACGCCGGTCACGCTGATGCCGGCGGGCTCCACGGGAGGATGGGGGCGCGCGGACGGAGGCGCGGGCAGAGGCGTGCCCGTCGCGGGTCCCTCCTGCGTCGCCATCGACCACCTCCGTGCATCCGGTGAGCAGCACGGGGCAGGAGGCGCACGTGCACGAACCCGGGTGGGTCGTGACGGCCCTGGCCTTCTCCCATCCGGACTGTACCGTCGGCTCCGGCGGACGAGGCGGACCTCGTCTTCGGATCTGCTGCACGCCGCGGACCCTGTGGCCGCTGCGCCGCTCGTGGGCTCGTCCCGCGTTTCGGGACCCTACCACCGGTCGGGAATCGCACCCTGCCCCGAAGGCTCTGCCGCGGATGCTACCACCGGGCCG
>DATCGK010000387.1:0-6560 GCA_036508975.1 Candidatus Limnocylindrales bacterium | reverse complement strand
AATGGGCAGGACCGGCGACGATCCGGGGGCGCCCGGCTGCAAGTCTGGGGTGCTCGCGGCCGGCGGGGCCGCTGCTCGGACCGAGCACCGCCGCCAGGGAGAGCGGGTCTTGAGGTGCTTCCAGGCCGGGGCCCTAGTATTCGCCAATAGGAGGTACCGGCGCAGACTGGCCGCCGCGCCGTCCTTTGAATCCGATCGCCCGCATCAGTGCCGGCTTGTTCGATCGCGATGATCCTGACGTCGCCAAAGGAGTCGCCAGCGCTGAGCAACTCGCGCGCATGGATCCCGTTGGTTGCGAGCGCCTCAGAGCCTCGGGTGCCACCGTCGAGTCGACGTGAGAGCGCAAGTGCCGATCGGTCAGGCCGATAGGCGAAACCGAACTTCCACCCTCTTTCCCCACCGAGAGTCACGAATGGCGCGATCAGTCCGACCGTGTGCTCCGAGGTCTCGCGGGTCGTGCGGGCGCGGCTAGGTCATACGTTCTCAAAGCGTGCCACCGGTGGAGCGCGGACGCGGCGTCCAAGGCAACCTAGATCTCGGCTTTATTCACGAAGCGCTCGATGCTGCTCGCTGATCAAGCGCCACCGGCAAGGCTAACCGGCTGTCCTCAACCGATCGGTCGGAACGTTATTCCGTCCAGGCCGACCTCGGCTACGTCAGCCCTGCAGATGCGTCCCCATCAGGGAGAGGTCGGCGTCGCTCAGTCGGTCGTTTGCCGTGGCGCACTGGTGCCAGAAGGGGTAGATCAGCGGCGGCCGGCTGACCTTCTCCAGCCGTGCACTCTCCTCCGGCGTCAGCTCGAGGTCGGCAGCGGCCAGGTTGTCTGCGAGCTGCTCGTCGGTGCGCGCGCCGACGAGCACGCTGGTGATCCCGGGGCGAACCCGCAGCCATGCGAGCGCCACCCGCGCCGCGGACACGCCGCGAGCTGCCGCGATCTCGACCAACACGTCGACCGTGTCGTAGAGCTTGTCCTCGTCGTAGACCGGCGGCTCGCTCCACTCGCTCGCGTGACGAGAGCCCGGGGGCGGCGGCTGTCCACGACGGTACTTCCCGGACAGGAGCCCGCCCGCGAGCGGGCTCCAGATCAGCAGTCCCAGGCCCTGGTCGATCGCCGACGGGACGATCTCGTACTCGGCAGAGCGCTCCTGCAGGGAGAGGTAGACCTGCTGACTCACGAACTCGGGCAAGCCCCTGTGCCTGGCGATCCCGAGCGCCTTCATCACCTGCCAGCCCGCGAAATTCGAGCAGCCGACATACCGGACCTTGCCGCTCTGCAGCAGATGATCGAGCGCGCCCAGGGTCTCCTCCAGCGACGTCTGCCCATCCCATTCGTGGACCTGGTAGAGATCGATGTGATCGGTCTGCAGCCGTCGCAGGCTCGCCTCGCATGCCTCGATCAGGTGGTGGCGTGACAGGCCCGCATCGTTGGGACCCGAGCCCATCGCAAACCGCGCCTTCGATGCGAGCAGGACCCGGTCGCGGCGGCCATTCAGCGCGCGGCCGATGATCTCCTCGGAGGCCCCGGACGAATAGACGTCTGCCGTGTCGATCACGTTCACGCCGGCGTCCAGCGCCATGTCGATCTGGCGGCGAGCACCCTCGACATCGGTCGTGCCGACGTCGCGGAACTTTCCGCTGCCTCCGAACCCCATCGTCCCGAGAATCAGTTCTGAGAAACGAAGTCCAGAGCGGCCCAACTGCCGGTATTCCATACTGCCTCCTAGGGTCGGCGACCGATCCAGAGCCTGAACGTCCTACTAGTGCGAGTCCGGGAGACACTAGATGATCCCCGGCCCCGCTGGGCCACGGCGTGAAGGGAGCATCGCCGCGGCCCCCTGGCGGCTCGCAGCAGCCGGACGTAGAGTCCCGGCATGACCGGGCGCGATTCGGAATCCGTGGATGCTGACCGCGCCGTGCCCGAGGTTGTGGTCGCCGGTCACGTTTCGCTGGACGTGACCCCGAGGTTGTTCGGACCGGTGAAGCTTGAGCCCGGGGGGCTCGTGGTCGTCGGACCGGCGGTAATGTCGACGGGTGGCGCGGTCGCCAACACCGGCGTGGCGCTGCACCGGCTCGGTGTGCGCGTCGGGCTGATCGGGAAGGTCGGAGCCGATGTGTTCGGCAGCGCTGTGCTCGAGTCGCTAGCGCTCCACGGCGAGCACCTCGCGGCCGGCATCGCTGTCTCCGCGTCGGCGCCGACGAGCTACACGATCGTGATCAGCCCGCCCGGCGTGGACCGGAGCTTTCTGCACTGCCCTGGAGCCAACCAGGCGTTCTCCGCGCAGGACGTCCCGTATGAGAGGCTCGAGGGCGTTCGCATCTTCCACTTCGGCTATCCGCCGCTGATGCCACGGATGTACGCGGACCGGGGCGCGGAACTGCGAGCGATGTTCGCACGGGTGGGTGAGGCGGGAGTGGCGACGTCGCTCGATCTCTGCGAGCCCGATCCCGACAGCGACGCTGGGAGGGTCGACTGGCCCGCGGTGCTGGGTCAGGTCCTCCCGTTCGTCGATGTGTTCGCTCCCAGCATCGACGAGCTGCTGTTCATGTTCGACCGCCCCGCCCACGAAAGACTGCAGGAGGCTGTCTCCCTGGGGTCGCTCGTCGATCACTCGCGGCTGGCGGAGCTCGGCGGCCACCTGACCGGAATGGGCGCGGTGGTCGTCGGGATCAAGCTCGGAGACCAGGGCCTGTATCTCAGGACCACGCCGGACGCCGATCGGATGCGAGCGTTCTGCGACCGGCTCGGGCTGCGAGCCGAGGAGTGGCTCGATCGCGAGCTGCTGTCGCCCTGCTTTCAGACTCCGGCCGTCATCGGTACGACCGGTGCGGGAGACGCGACGATCGCCGGTCTGCTGGCGGCGCTGTTGCGTGGCGCCGGCCCGCGCGAGGCCACCACGAGCGCAACCGCGGTCGGCGCCTGCAGCGTGGAGGCGGTGGATCCGACGAGCGGTATCCCGTCCTGGACGCGTGTGGCCGAGCGTGTTGCGGCCGGGTGGCCGCGGCACACGGTCGAGATCGCACTGCGGCGGGACACCACCGTCGAGCGCGACGCGACAGGGACGATGGTCCTGCTGTAGTGAAGTCGCTAGACGAGAAGCTCGCCGATCTGCACGCCGATCCGGGCGGCAGCGACGCATTCATCCTCGCCGACGCAAAGGATGCCGACATGGCCTTCGGGCTGGCGGCGCCGGGCACCGATCGGGCGACGGGCCGGATGCGCTCGCTGGCGAAGTTCCGCGACCAGATCCGCGAGATCGTCCACCAGGGGCTGGTCGATCTGATGCTGATGAGCGTCAGCACGAGTGAGCTGCTGACCACCGAGGAACGACTGTTCGACACCTCGGCGGTCACGCCGGCCGTGCGCGCGAACGACACGACCGACATCCACATGCTCACCGGCGCGAGCTACCCGCGGCAGCCTTCGCGACCATTCCACACCCCTTCGGTCCCGGAGGTGACGGAGCGTGCCGGTGTCGACTTGGCGCTCTACTCGATCACTCCGGCCAACGATGCCGACGTCGACTTCGCGGCGCTCGAGGCATACCGCGAGTTCCGCGCAGAGGCGGTGGGCCACGGTCTCCGCCACTTCCTGGAGGTGTTCGCTCCGAACGTGCCCGGCCAGGTGCCCGACGATCCGGGGCGGTTTCTCAACGACTTCGTGGCACGGACGCTCGCGGGTGTGCCGAAGGCGGCTCGACCGCTGTTTCTGAAGCTGCCGTATAGCGGTGCGGACGCGATGCAAGCGCTGGCGGCGTACGACCCACACCTGATACCGGGGATCCTCGGCGGCGCTTCGGGAACGACGTACGATGCGTTCTTCCTGCTGGAGGATGCTCGTCGTAACGGGGCGCGCGCGGCGCTGTTCGGACGCAAGATCAAGGACAGCGAGCACCCGCTGACGTTCGTGCAGTACCTACGGCTGATCGCCGACGGCCAGGCGGAGGCCGCGGGGGCTTGCCGCTCCTACCACGCCGATCTGCGTAGGCTGTGCATCACGCCTGCCCGGCCGCTCGAACAGGACCTGCAGTTGACGAACCTGAACGCCGCTCACGGCCCCCAATGAAACGGATGGTTGAATCCGATGGCTGATCTGCAAGCGACCCGCGGTGACCTCACCCCGCGGCCCGAGCACCGCTTCACGTTTGGACTGTGGACGGTCGGCAACCCGGGCCGGGATCCGTTCGGCGAGCCCACACGCCCGCCGCTTGACCCCGTCACGTCGGTCGAGCGCCTCGCCGAGCTGGGCGCGTACGGCGTCAGCATGCACGACAACGATCTGGTCCCGTACGGCAGCTCGGCGGCCGAGCGGGATCGCATCGTGGCGCGCTTCTCCGATGCGCTGAAACGGACGGGGACGCGCGTGACGATGGCCACGACGAACCTGTTCTCCCACCCGGCCTTCAAGGACGGAGCGTTCACCTCCAACGACCGTGCCGTGCGACGCGCCGCGATCGCCAAGGCGATGCGCGGCATCGATCTCGGAGCCGAGCTCGGAGCGCACGTCTACGTCTTCTGGGGCGGGCGCGAAGGCGCGGAGAGCGCGGTCACCAAGCGCGTCGGCGACGCGCTCGAACGCTACCGCGAGGCGATCAACTTCCTCTCCGCGTACGTGCGCGAACAGCGCTACGAGATCCGCTTTGCGATCGAGCCCAAGCCCAACGAGCCCCGCGGTGACATCTTCCTGCCGACGGTCGGGCACGCGCTTCACTTCATCACGACGCTCGACCATCCGGAGATGGTCGGGGTCAACCCGGAGGTTGCGCACGAGACGATTGCCGGACTCAGCTTCGTACATGCGGTCTCTCAGGCGCTGTGGGCGGGAAAGCTGTTCCACATCGACCTCAACAGCCAGCGCGGCGGCCGCTTCGACCAGGACTTCCGCTTCGGTCAGGAGGACCTCAAGGAGGCGTTCCTGCTCGTGCACCTGCTCGAGACCTCAGGCTACGAAGGAGTCCGCCACTTCGACGCCCACGCGAACCGCAGCGAGGATCCGGAGGGCGTGTGGGACTTCGCCGCCGGCTGCATGCGCACGTACTTGGCGCTCGCCGCCAAGTCCCGGCAGTTCCTGGCCTCGGACGCCGTTCGCGCGGCACGGGAGGCGGCCCGGGTGGACGAGCTGGCCGAGCCCAGCGTTGGGCCCTATTCCGCGCAGGCGGCGTCCGCTCTGCTCGCCGAGAGCCAGGACCTCGACGCGCTCGCACAGCACGGCTACGGTTTCGAGCGATTGGACCAGCTGGTGATCGACCTGCTGCTCGGCGCCGCCGGATAGCACCGATGTGACTACCGAGCGACCGGCGTTGTTTACCCCGAGTGCATTGGCGACGTTCCGGTCGTCCCGCCCTGGATCCGAGTGGGGATTGCACCGCTCGATCTCGTCGCCGATCCCAGGCGCCGTCGGGCCATTCTGTGAGTTTGGGGCGAATCCCGAGACCGGGCTCCCGGGGCGGTCAGAGTCCTGCTCTACCGCCGGCGCGGGATGTCGCTCGAGCGGGTGCCCGGGCTGCGATGACGCCCGCTCAGCCGATCAGCGGCAGCGCGCGCGCCTCGTCGAGCTCGCGCAGCGCGTCCTGCATCCGCCCCGTGACGAGCTCGTAGCCCTCGTCGGGATCGCCGCAGGCGCCGCCGAGCTCCTCGCGCAGGTCGATCGGCGCGAGCACCGCGATCGAGATCTTCGCGGGCAGCGGAAGGCGTCCCGGGAGGTCGAGCACTGTGACGCCCCACGGCGGCGCGATCTGGACCGGCGCGACGTCGAGCCGCAAGAGCCGGTGGAGGTGCAACAGTCGCGCGATGTGCTCGCCCTGGCCGAGGAACAGCGCGGTCTCCTGGCCGCCGATCGACACGACCGGGACGATTCGCACACCGTGCTTGAGCGCGAGGCGCACGAAACCGGTCCGGTGGGCGAAGTCGATCTCGGCGGAGTGCCAACTGGCGCGGTAGGTTTCGTGGTCGCCGCCCGGATAGACCAGCAGCGCGGCGCCGCGCGCGAGCGCGCGGCGCATGTTCTCAGGCGAGGCCGGCACCGTCCCGTACGGCGTCAGCATGGCCCGGATGCCAGGCAGCTTGAACACGAGGTCGTGCGCGAGCTGGAAGAACTCGCGCTCGGGGCCGAAGTGGTCGTAGAACGCCTGCGCGAAGATGAACGTGTCGGCGATCAGCGTGCCGCCCGAGTGGTTGCCGACGAGCAGCACCGGCCCGCGCGGCGGGATGTTCTCCAGCCCGCGGACATCGGCGCGGAACCAGACGTCCGCCACGACGCGCAGCGCGGGGAGCGTGCGCGCGATGTACTCGGGATCACGCAGCTCGAAAGGGTCAGCGGCCGGCGGCCGGCGCGCGAGATGGCGCGGGTCGGCGGCGTGAGCGACGTCGACCGATATGGCGCGGAGCATGCGCGCGTCCGCGGAGACCGCGCCGAGCATTCGGCGCATCCCGCTGCCACGGCGGTCGCGCACGACCACCGGAAGTACGCGACGCTGCGCGGGACGGTCCATGGTCTGTGGCATTGAACGCCTCCTTCGTCGCCGCAGACTCTACGGCCGGGGCCGGCGCCGCGCATCGGCACG
>DATCGK010000386.1:0-6187 GCA_036508975.1 Candidatus Limnocylindrales bacterium | reverse complement strand
GGTTCATGACCGAGGGGGTGGGCATGCCCCCCGCCGACCTGGCGGCCTTCCGCGCCAACCCGATCTGGGCACTCCGGGCGGCCGCCGGGGCGACCATCGTCCGCGAGCTGGACGCGGCGCTCCATGCGCCGGCCATCGCGGCGGACGCCCTCGCCCCTGTCACCGTCCCGGTCCTGCAACTCTCGGGCTCCGCCTCGCCGGCATGGTTCCGGGATGGCGTGGCCTCATTCCACGCACGCCTGGCCGATAGCCGTCTCGAGGTCATCGAGGGGGCGCGCCACGCGGCGCACCACACGCACCCGGTCGAGTTCCTGGCCCACGTCGAGACGTTCCTCACGGGCTGACCCGTCGCGGGGTCTCACGACGCCGACCCGACGTCCGCCTCTCCCCGAAGCGAGGAGTGGCCCCCACGCACCGGGCCGGACGGCTACCATCCATCCATGATTGAACCCGCCTCGGCGCCTGCCGACACCCGCCCCTATTCCCCCGGCCTCGAGGGCGTCATCGCCGGCGAGACCACCCTCTCGTACATCGACGGCGAAGCCGGCCGCCTGCTTTACCGGGGATATCCCATCGGCGAGCTGGTCAAGGGCGGGTCCTACGCGGCGATCACCGAGCTGCTGTGGACCGGCGAGTGGAACCCGGCCGCCAAGCTCCCGTGCCAGCCCGTGCCGGATGCCGTGATGACGGTATTGCGCGCGCTGCCGAACGATGCCCGGCCGATGGACGCCCTGCGCACCGCCGTCTCCGTCTGGGGCGCGATCAACAACCCGGCCTGGCCGCCGACGGCCGAGCAGGCGCGCGCGCTGACCGCCTTCTCCCCGTCCGCGCTGGCCGCCTTCGCCCGCCTCCGCCAGGGCCTGGAGCCGGTGGCGCCGGATCCGGAGCTGGACCTGGTCGCCGGGTTCCTGTACCAGGTCAACGGCGAGAAGCCGGATGCCGCCACGGCCCGGGCGCTCGACGCGTACTTCATCGTCGGCGCCGAGCACGGCTTCAACGCCTCCACGTTCACCTGCCGCGTCATCACCTCCACCCGCGCGGACATCGCGTCCGCGGTCTGCGGCGCCATCGGGGCGATGAAGGGCCCGCTCCACGGCGGCGCCCCGTCCGAGGTCGTGGAGCAGATCCACCAGGTCGGTACGCCCGACAAGGCCGAGGCCTGGGTGCGCGATGCCATCGACCGCAAGGAGCGGCTGATGGGGTTCGGGCACCGCGTCTACCGGGCATACGACCCGCGCGCGAAGGCGCTGCGCGAGGTTGCCGAGGGCATGGAGCACCGGCCGGAATGGCTGGAGCTCGCCATCGCGGTGGAGGACGTCGCGCTGCGCGTGCTCGCCGAGAAATACCCGGATCGGCCGCTGATGACGAACGTGGAGTACTACGCCGCGCCCGTGCTGATGGGCGTGGGCCTCACGCCGGACCTGTTCCCGGCCACGTTCGCGCTCACCCGTCACGCCGGATGGACCGCCCACGCCATCGAGCAGGGCGCCAACAACCGGCTCATCCGTCCTGACGTGAGGTACGTCGGCTACCCGGAGCGCCACCTGCCCGTGGCGTAGGGGCTCAGCGGGATTTCGCGGTTCGTGGGCTATGGGATGCCCGCGAACTGCGAGGCACATGGGCGACCCCGCCCAGCGTCGGTGCCGCCATTCCTGCCATCGAGTTAAGGACACCTGTTCTTCGCGGCATTCCCGCCTGCTCGAGCGTGGAGTCCAGCGTGTTCCTGCCAGGCAGTCGCCAGATGACCTCGGTGTCACGAACTTGGTCACGAAGCGTCACCTCGCGCAGAATCGGGAGGAATCGCCTTCGGCTGGGCCCGGGCCCAGCGCTCAGGGCCAGCGTTTGTGCCCCAACCTCTACAGGTACCCTCGCCGGGATGCGTTGGGTTCCGGTGCCAACGGATGCCCACCCTCGAGGTGAACGGCTCGCCCCGGTCCGTCATACTCCCCACGGTTACCAACCGCCCTGAGGGCCGCTCCAGCGGACGACTTCCTGTCGTTGCGCGAGGCGGCGGAACGAACAGGAGTCAGCGCCTCGCACCTGCGCCTACTTGCCCGGACGGGTCGCGTCTTGGCTCGGAAGCTCGGTCGGGACTGGTTCACGACGGAAGCCGCCGTCCTCGCCTACTTGGCTGACGAGGCGCTACGGAAGAAAGACCCGTACAAGCGTCGTCGGAGCGGGTGACCAAGAGTAATCGCTGGCGATTACACTGCTGCTGCGTCCAATAGCCCAGTCCGTGTCTTCGGACGGGCACGGCCAGGGAGGAACGCAGCAAGTGTCCAAGAAGAAGCTCATCATCGGCGGGGTTGTCGTCCTCGTGGTGCTCGTGGCAATCGGCGCCTCGGGCGGGTCCAAGAACGAGCCCGCGGGGACAGTCGCCACGCCGAGCCCTGGTGCATCCGCTGTTGCTGGGTCGCCCGTCGCTGAGTCGCCCGGCGCGGTGGCCACTCACACGCCCACCGATGCCGCGCCGTCTGCGACTGCCGCTGGAGTCTACAAGGTCGGAGACCGCATCAAGCTTGACGACGAGGAGTACTTCGCCGTCGTCGAGGTTGACCCGGCCTTCAAGGGCGACAAGGTCTTCAAGCCTGAGGCGGGCAAGCTCTGGGTTGCCGCGCTGGTCGAGATCGAGGGCATCAACCCGGACGGCGCGTCCTACAACCCGTTCTTCTTCAAGGTCCGGGACGAGCAGGGCTTCGAGTACAACTTCGCCGCATTCGGGAGGGAGCCCGCTCTCAAGTCCGGCAACGACCTCAAGCCGGGTCAGAAGGTCAAGGGCTGGATGACGTTCGAGGTTCCGAAGACGGTCAAGGCGCTCACGCTGGTCTACACGCCGGGCTTCATGGGAGAACCGGTCGAGGTCGTGCTCGAGTAGCACCGGCCGGGCCAGGACGCCGGTGGCATGGGCATGGCGTTCCGGGCGGGAAGCGAGGCTCCGTCATTCGCCGCACGCGCGGGAACACGGCAGCGCCTGCGGCGCGCCCTTCGCCGCAGGGCAGCGCCTGCGGCGCGCCCTCCGCCGATGAGGATCGCCCGGCGATGGCCGGGCTGAGGCGTTCACTCGCAGTGAACGACCGGGGCGCCGCGGCACCCCGACCGGGCGTGGCGCACGCGACTTGTTCACTCGCAGTGAACGACCGGGACGCCACCTGCCCGTTCAGGGACCAGGCGAGGCTTTGTCGGCAGCTGGGTAATGAGCAGTCGCCAGCCGCGGATCTGACAGAAACGCCACGCTGTCACGTTGGCGCCGTCGCGGCGCGCCGGCGGTGCTCCGGCGGAGCTCAGCCCAGCGCGTCGGCGGGAGGCACGGGCTCGCGCGCGGGGACGGCGCGCACAGGAGCCGTGCCCGCAACGCCGGTCCCTCGTCCCACCCGCTGCCGGGCCACGACAACGGCACCGAGGAAGAACACCACGCCTCCGGCAATGAACGGCAGCGCCGGTCCGCCAACCGCGGCCATCGCGCCGCCGATCGCCGGTCCGATGATCCCCGCGACGTAGAGCGGCAGGTAGACAAGGTTCAACGTCGCGGACCGGCGCTCCGGCGGCACCTCGGTTGCGAGCAACGAGAACACCATCGCCCCGGTCGTGGACGCCGCGAAGGCCAGCGCCATTGCGGCCAGCGCCAGCCCGCCCAGCGCAGGCATCAGCGGCATCGCGATGCTCGCCACCCCGCCGATGGCGAGCGCGCCCAGGAGCACCCGCCGGAACCCACCGCGGTCCCCCGCCCAGCCCGCGGCCGGGGATGCGAGCGCCCCTACCAGCGACGCGACCCCCATGACCAGCCCGATCGCCGACGCCAGCCCCACCCCGGTCCCGACCAGCCCCTCCACCAGCACAGGCGTATACGGCCGCGACACCTGGTTGGCGAGGAAGACCACGCCGTACACGACGAACAGGCGCCGCACGTCCCGGTCGCCGAGCACGCCCCGTACCGCCCCGAACGCCAGCCGTAGCACAGGCCCCACGGGAATGACCTCGGGACGCACCTCGTGCGTGCCGAGCGACACCAGGAGCGCCGTCCCGATCGAGAACACCGCCGAAAGGGCGAACACACCCGAGACGGACCAGCCCGCCCCGTCGATGAGCACGGCTGCAAGCACCGGGCCCACCGCAAACCCGACGGGCCCCGCGGCGCCGAACAGCGCGATCGACGTCCCGACCCGGTGGCGCGGCACTACGTCCCGGATGCCCGCCAGCATCACGCCGGTGTTCCCGAGCTGGAACCCGATCAGCAGCACCGCCACCGCCATCTGCCACGGCTCCCGGGCGAGCGCCGCCAGCCCGAACACCACCACCTCCACGAGGCAGCTGCGGACGATGACGACCTTGCGGCTGTACTTGTCCGCCCAAACGCCCCAGAGCGGGACCAGCGGCAGCCCGAGGACGAAGACCAGCGAGCCGAACAGGCCGATGAACGGGAGGCGGTCGGTCTCGGAGACCCCGAGCTCGCGCAGGTAGGTGGGCAGCAGCGCGAACACCTGGCTCACGCCCAGGCTCTCGACAAGCTGGGTGACCCAGAAGACCGCGAGGATGACGTGCCAGTTCGGGGCGGGACGTCGGGCGCGGATGGTCACGGGTGCCACCGTACACGAGGCCGAGACTGAGGGCGGGGTTGGGGGCGGGTCCTCGAGGTGGGGCGGGTCCTCGGATCAAGCAGGCGTGCCGGGCTCGGGTCAGAGGGCAGCGGTGCCCGCGCTGATCAGCACGATGGCGACGGCGGTCATCGCGATCCCGATGACGTGGCTACGCGTGACCCGCTCGCGCAGGATGACGATCGCGAGCAGCACGGTGGTCACCGGGTAGAGCGAGGAGAGGACGGTGGCGATCGCGAGCGCCCCCGACTGGACGGCCAGGATGAACGTGGCGTTGCCGGCCATGTCCAGGAGGCCGATGCCCGCGACCTTGGGCAGGATCGCCCGGTCCAGGCGCCAGGGCTGCCGCCAGACCAGGATCAGGACCCCCAGGATCACCGCCTGGATGAGGCGGATGAGGACGAGCGGTCCGAAGGCGCCCGCGCCCGAGAGCTGGCCGACGCCGATGTTGAACGCTCCGATCCCACAGGCCGCCAGCAGGGCCCACTTGACACCCGATGGCCGGTGCTCGCCGTGTGTCGGCGCCCGGGTGACCAGGACGACGGCGGCCAGCGCCACGACGATGCCGGCCAGCGCCATGGCGTTCGGCACCCCCTGGGTGAGGAACCCGAAGACCACCGGGATCGCGCAGCCCAGGACGCCGGTCACGGGGGCCACGACGCCCATCCGGCCAACGGCGAGCCCCCGGTAGAGCGCGGTCATCCCCACCACCCCCGACACGCCGATGACGAGCGACCAGGCCAGGTCCGGGCCCTGCGGGACCGGCTCCGCCCGGACGAGCGCCATCACGAGGGCCGCCACCATGCCGACGACCTGGGTGACGGCCACGACCGCCAGGAGCGGTGCCCGGCGGCTCAGCATGCCACCGCCGAAGTCGCCGGTCCCCCAGGTGATCGCGGATGCGAGACCCAGGAGCACGACGGCGAGGCCGGGCCCCGTCTCAGGCAGGCGGCACCCCTTCGGGCTGGGCATTGACGTCGGCGGCCACCGGACCCGCCAACTGCACCACGCTGTCGGCGACGTGGTCGTAGCGATCCGAGGTGGTCAGGTAGATCACCTGGAAGTCCGCGGCCAGCTCCCGGAGCAGCCCCAGGGCCAGGGACGCCCGCGTGTCGTCGAGGGTCACGAACGGGTCGTCCAGGACGAGGGGCGGGCGCCGGTCGCCTGTCACGAGGCGCACGAGCCCCAGGCGCGCTGCCAGGTAGACGATGTCGAGGGTTCCCTGGGACAGGTCCGTGACCGGCACCCAGTCGTTGCGTTCCGGGGCGAAGACCTCGATCCCGAGGCTCGTGTCGTCGACGCGGACGCGCCGGTACCGGCCGCCGGTGATCTTCGCGATATGCCCGACCATGTGACGCTCGAGGTACCGGGTGGCCCGCTGCATCGTCGCCTGCTCGGCGGCGTTGATCTCGGCGAGAGTGCGGGCATAGACCCGCTCCCGTCGTCCCAGCGCAGCCAGCTCCTCCGACCACGTGGCGAGACGTTCGGCCAGACCGGCCACCTCCTCGGCGTCCACGGGGTTCTGCTCCACGCGGGCTCGGGCGGTCACCTCGTCGTCTCGGGCCCGCTCCAGCGACCGCTCCGTGTCCAGGACC
>DATCGK010000385.1:0-3930 GCA_036508975.1 Candidatus Limnocylindrales bacterium | reverse complement strand
TCGGGGTCGCCACCATCCAGCAACAGGTCGACGACCGCCGCGTGGACCTGCCGGCGCCGGGCCGCCGAGAGCTGGTTCGCGGCGAACTGGCGGACCTGCTCGTGGGTGAACGTGTAATCGGCCGGCTCGCCCTGTGCCTGCGGGAGCAGGAGGCCCGCCGCGACGGCGGGCGCGAGATCGTCGGCCAGCGAGTCCGCGCCGTCGCCGGGACTTCTGGACTCGCCGTGCGTAGGCATGCCGTGCGTGGTCGCACCCTGGGCCGGCTCGACGACATCGCCCTCGCCGATCCGCGCCCGGATCGCCCAGAGGTCGCGCAGGCTGAAGCTGCGGCCCAGGATCGCGGCGTCTCCGAGCGCAGCTCGTGTCCCGGCCGGGAGGCGCGCGGCGCGGCGGTCGATGAGCGTCCGAACCGCGGATGGCACGAGCCGGGCCGCATTGCGGGCCAGCCGCCACTCGCCGTCGATCTGCTGGAGCGTGCCGGCCTCCCGGTGCGTGCGGGCCAGCTCCTCGACGATGAACGGGACACCCTCCGACTGGACGTGCATCGCGGCCGCGGAGGTCGCCTCGACCGGACCGCCGAGGACCCGCTTCAGCAGCTCGCCCGTCTCGACCGAGCTGAACCGCCCCGGCCGTAGCCGCCGGACAAGGCCCATCCGCTCCATGTCGGCAACGAAGTTCACGGCCTCGGTGACCGATGCGAACTCATCCGGCCGGATGGTCAGGAACAGGAAGATCGGTCGATCGGCGTCGCTCCGGACGACGTACCGGAGCAGGCGGAGCGTGTCGTCGTCGGCCCACTGGACGTCGTCGATGAGCAGCGCGAGCGGGCGCAGCGTGGCGAGCGTCGAGACGGCGACGCCCGCAAGGTCGAAGGCACGCAGGAGCTTGGCGTCCGGCAACAGGCTCTCGAACCCGCGCTCGTCGCGCCCGGAGATGGCCTCGATCACCCGATTGACCGCGGCCTCTGCCGGCGTCCCCGCGGCCGTATCGCGGATGGAGCTGGAGGCGAACAGGCTCCGCGCGACGAGGAACGGCCCGCGGATCTCTTCGTCGGCGGTGATCGCCACACACGTAAACCCGCTCGCAGAGGCGAGCTCGGCGGTGGCGAGTAGGAGGCGCGTCTTGCCGATACCCGGCTCGCCCTCGAGGGTCACCGCCGCGAGACGGCCGGAAGCCTCTCGCAGCTCCTGCGAGATCGCATCGAGCTCGGCGCTTCGCCCGATGACAGCGCCGGTCGCCCGGCGCATCTGGACCGCAAGCGAGCACTGCGGCCCGACGAGGGGGTCGAGCGCGCCGCCCTCGGCCACCCGGAGGGGCGCGCCATGCTCAATGGATGTCACGTCGCGCAGCATGCGGCGGAGTATGACGTGCGGAGCTCCGACCGAGATCGCGCGACGACCGCCGCAGCGCCTGATCCGGCGCCCGCCGGGGAGGCACGGGAGCTCACTTCACCGCTAGGAGCTGGTCGGCGTACTTCTCGAGCGACCGAGCCACCTTGGCCAGCGGTTCCATCAGGGCGGGCGTGCACAGCTCGCCGCACCGGACGGCGAACGCGGCCGCATCTCGCAATCGCTCCTCCATCAGCACCCATGCGGCTTCCCGGTGGGGCAGCAGGTAGTCGACCTGGTAGAAGAGCTCGAACCCCGGGCCCGCGGTGACCCCCGGCATGTCCGGGCCGATGGGCAGCGTAGTGACGACGGTCCCGAGCGGCTTGATCGCCGCGTACATCAGTCCGACCGATACGTCGGCCAGGACCGCGAGCTGCTCCGGCGACTCATCCGTGTGGGCGAAATAGCGGGACAGGAGCTGCAGGAGAACCTCGTACGCCACGTTGAGGAGGTCCATGCAGCGCGTCGTTCCCGGATCGGTGATGAGCGGCACCACGACACCGGTGGCCTGCGGTCGGACGTTGGCGGCCACGACCGACCGGGCGGGCTCGAAGCTCGGGTCCATCCGCCTTGTCTCGAGGTATTCGTCGAGGATGCCCAGAAGGCGGCCGAAATGGGCATCGCGCCACTCCCCGCGGGCGCCCTCGCCCTGCTCGACGATCGTGTCTATCGCTTGCCGCGCGGATGCCAGGTCGGTGACCGCCACGAGCTCCACCCAGCGGAAGTGCTCCTCGGTCGCCTGGGCGTTCGCCGGCCCGATGAACAGGCGCTCCGGGCCAAGGCGATCGGCCAGGTGCTCCAGGCCGGCCTGGATGGACCGGTACAGCTGGCCGATCGTGTCGAACTCCTGCAGGTGCGGGACGATCTCGTCCTGTTCGTCGTGCGGCAGCGCGACTGCCTGCGCGATGGCCTCGAACCCCCCCGCATCCTCGATATCCATCCCCTCCGGCCGCTCGAGGAACGCGAAGTGGCGGAGAGCGGCTTCGCCGAAGGGCAGGAGCTCGATCCGGACACCGGCCGGATAGCTGTACGCCGACATCGGGAAGTTCGGGCGAGCGAGGCGCGGGGCGGCGCCGACGGCCGTGAGCAGATTCTGGACGAGCGCGAGGTGGAGCATCTCCTGCTCGCCGATCGTCAACAGCGTCTTCCGCCAGCGCTGCACCGCGGCGAGCGTCTCGGCCGACAGTCCTTCGTTGACGCTCTGCTTGAGCGAGAACGCCGCGAACAGGTACTGGAGCATGATGAGGTGCTCGAGCTCGGCGGCCTTCCCGAGCGTGTAGATCAGGGCCTCCCGGTGCTCGAGCCCGGTACCGTGGCCCCCATCCTTCCCCCGGCGGACTGCGAGGACATTGGCCAGCGGCCCGTGCGGGCCGGGCGAGACGTTCTCGATCACGGGGCACATCCCTCGAGTGCTGGGGCGACCGGATCATGCGCCACGATCCGACCGATGGCCTGACGGGTCATTCCCCGGCGCCTTCGTAACCTGTCGGGCCGGGGACGTAGAGGCGGTCGTCCGGGTAGCACCATCGCCAGTCCTCGCCGGGCTGGGCGGACCGGATCATCGGATGGCCCGTCTCGCGGAAGTGAGCCGTTGCATGCCGGTTGGTGCTCATGTCGCAGCAGTTCGTCCGCCCGCAGGTCAGGCACTGGCGCAGGTGCACCCAGGTGGCGCCGATCTCGACGCACGCGGAGCAGCCATCGAGCGGGGGGTTGAGCACAACGTCCGTGTCGAGATGGTCACAGGACTGCGTCACGTGGCAGGTTCTCCGGTGCGCATGGCCGACCGGACGCGGACCGGCACGCATTCAAGCCCAACGACACTAGCACTGAATCGTCGAGGGCCAACGCTCGCCGACGACGCTCTGGCCCGTGGAAGGGCCAGAGCGTCGGGTGTAGTTAGGGTGTCGTAATGGATCTGAACGCCCGGTTCAGTCCCAGAGCGCGAACGCGACGGCATCTTCCATCTTCATATGGCGCCCCTGGGCCCACGCCGACCTGAGGGCCTGAAGGGTTCAACTTCCCCGATTCGTGGTGCGGGGCCAGTAGCATGCGCTCCCCGCTGGCGGAAGGAAGCTCCATGCTGTTCTCGCTCCTGTACTTCGTGGTCCGCCGTCTCCTCGGAGCCGGAGGTCACCGACGAGACGAGAAGGACATCGAGCTCCTGGTGCTCCGGCACCAGGTGAAGGTGCTGCAGCGGCAGGTGACGCGCCCTCGACTCAACCGTCTCGACCGGGTCTTCCTGGCGGCGGCGAGCAGGGCGATGACGAGGAGCAGCTGGTCCTCGTTCGTAGTGCGGCCGGAGACCCTGCTCCGCAGGATCTCCGCGACGACGGTCCGGACGATCCTGCTGCGATCTGGCCTGAACCCTGCTCCCCGCCGGACGGGCCCAACCTGGACCGAGTTCCTGCGGTCACAGGCGGCGGGGATCCTCGCGACCGACTTCTTCACCGTCGAGACGATCGGCCTAAAGACGCTCTACGTCCTGTTCTTCATCGAGCTCTCGACCCGGCGCGTGCACCCCGCCGGCGTCACCGACCACCCC
>DATCGK010000384.1:0-14100 GCA_036508975.1 Candidatus Limnocylindrales bacterium | reverse complement strand
ACCCGCGTGCCCTTCGGGATCGGGAGCGCCAGGACGTCCTCGGGGAGCGCGATGAGCGCGGGTCCCGGGCGCCCTTCGAGCACGGCGCGAACGGCGGTCTCGAGCGTCCCGGCGGCCGTGAGCGGATCGTCGATCTCACCGGCCCACTTGGCCAGGCTCCCGATGCCGCCGACGAGGTCGGACTCCTGGAACGCCTCGCGACCGCGGTGGCGGCGCTCGACCTGGCCGACGAGCGCGAACATGGGCGTGGAGTCCGCCGTGGCCGTGTGGATGCCGATGGCGAGGTTGGAGGCACCGACGACGCGGGTGCCGAGGCAGACGGCCGGACGACCGGTCAGCTGGCCGTAGGCCTCCGCGGCAAAGGCGGCCGCTCCCTCGTGGCGCGTGGCAACGATCCGGATGCCGGCCCCCTCGAGGGCGTCCAGGACCGGGAGGAAGCTCTCGCCGGGCACGGTGAAGGCCAGGCGGACGCCCGCGCCGCGCAGCGTGGCGGCGATGAGCTCCGCGACAGTGGTCGGCTCGGCAACCGGGGCTTCCGGTTCCGGCGTCGGCTCCAGGTCCGGAGCGGCGGTGGCCGCCAGGGCCTCCGCCGGCTCGGCAACCGGGGCTTCCGGTTCCGGTTCAACCTCCGGCGCACCGGCAGCTTCCGTGTCGTCCGCGAACTCGGGGCCGCTGTCCAGCTCGGCAGCCGGCTCGACCTCTGGCTCGGCCGTGAAGGCCCCGATGCCTTCCTCCGGTTCGATCGATGCCGCATCGGCGGCGGTTGACCCGGTCTGCGGGTCCTGGTCGAGGTGGGACTGCATCGCGACCTCCTGTCGCCGGCCGGGACGGCGGTCCGTCCGAAGCCGGGGCGTGCGGAAACGGGATGGACGACCTGCGCTCCGCTACTGGGTTGGCACGCTCATCGTCGCGGACGCCATCATGGCGGCCAGCATGCCGGCGATCACGACGATCGCGACGATCGTCATCACGAGGCGTGCGCCTCGGGCTCCGGGCATCGTTGGACCCTCCTACCGGTAGTTCTCGAACTGGAGCGGGACGGCCTCGTCGAGCTCGCGGAGCCGGACGATCACCTTCTGCAGCTCGTCCCTGCTCTTGCCGGCCACGCGAATGGCATCACCCTGGACGCGTGGCTGGACCTTGGGGAACTCATCCCGGATCAGCTTGACCAGCTTCCGGGCCAGGTCGTCCGGCAGGCCGCGCCGCAGGGTGATCTCCTGGCGGACCTTGTTCCCGCCGGCCGGCAGGACGTTGCCCCACTCGAAGATCTTGAGCGACAGGTTCCGGCGCACGGCCTTCGACTCGATCAGGTCCCGGATCGCCCGAGCCCGCATCTCGCTGTCGGTCACCAGGACCAACCGCTCCTTCTCCTGCTCCAGGTCCACGTGTGCACCCTTGAAATCGTAGCGCTGCTGGACCTCCCGGCGGACCTGGTCCAGCGCGTTCCGAAGTTCCTGTTCGTCGAAATCCGAGACGACGTCGAACGAGATCTCGCCCGCCATCGACGCTCCTTTCAGCCCGCGAGGTGCTCGCGGGTCACGGTCCAGTTCTTCAGGCGCACGATACGCCCGTCCCCTCCCACCTCGGCGGAGAGGAAGCCCGCCTGCCGGACCTTTGCATCGTCGACGGTCCGGTTCCAGCTCGCATGCCACGCGGCAAGCACGGCATCCCCACTCACCCAGTGCCGTTCGACGGCGAGGTCGTAGTAGCGTTCCGCGTCGGCCGCCGCCAGCAAGTATGCCCGCAGCTCGTTGTGACCTGCCAGCGGAGGCTGAAACGGGTCGAGCACGACCTTTGCCTCCTCGGCGAACAGCGACGTGTAGCCGTCCCCGTCGTACCGGATCCGCGCCTGGACGAGTGCCCTCAGCAGGTCGTGGCCCTCGGCGTAGGTGATGGTCATCGTGATCCCAGGCGCTCGAGAAGCAGCTCGCCGATCCGGTACGAACGCCCGCCACCCATCACCAGCACCACGTCGCCCGGACGGACCTCGCCAGCCAGCCAGCAGGCCGTCTCCTCGACGGACCCCGGGGCGGCGACGGGGATCGACGGCGCCCGGGACGCAACGGCACGGGCGAGGCCCTCCGGGGACGCGATCGTCGTATCCGGGTCGCGACTCGCCCAGATGTCCGCGATCGCGACCGCATCCGCGGCCGCCAGGGCCTCTGCGAACGCGTCGAGCAGGGCAGCGGTCCGGTGGAACGTCAGTGGCTCGTAGACCGCCCAGGTCCGGCGGCCGGGCTCTCGCTGGCGGACGGCGGCGAGTGTCTCGCGGATCGCCGTCGGATGATGTCCGTAGTCATCGTAGACCACGACGCCCGCCACCTCGCCCTTGCGCTCCAGCCGTCGCCCGACGCCGTGGAACGTCGCGAGCCCCTGCACGATGTCGGCGGCGTCCAGGCCGACGGCCGCGGCGGCCCCGGCGACACCCAGCGCGTTCGCCGCGTTGTGGCGCCCGGCCGTCCGAAGCCTGACCGGCAGCGGGCCCAGCAGCGGGTCCAGCCCGGCAACCTCCACCAGCGTGACGTCGCGCTCGACGGCCGTGATCCGGCCGAGCAGCGGTTCCGCGGGACCCGCGGCCGTGGCGTACTGGTCCGCGATCCCCCGCGCATATCCGCCCAGCCGCTGCGGGGCAACGTCCACCAGGGCCGTGGCCACGATCCGTCCCGGCCAGTCACCCAGGCGGGCCGCGAGCTCCGCGACGCCCGCGTCGGCGACGTTGGCGACGAGCACGGGGACGCGGCCGTCGGGCCGCCCCTCGCCGGTGCGGCGGATCCACGCCTCGAAGGTCACGAGGACCGCCGCCCGGTCCGCGAACACGTCCGGGTGGTCCCACTCGGCGGAGGTGAGCACGGCGACCTCGGGCTGGTACGGGTCGAAGTTGCCGGCGTACTCGTCCGCCTCCACGACGAACGGCGCTCCCCCACCCTTCCGCGCCGTGGCCGGGACGCCGATCCCGGTGAGGGCGGCCGGCAGCAGGGCGCCGACGAATGCGCCGGGATCCGCCCCTCCTCCTGCCAGCACGTGGACGAGCCAGCCCGCCGAGGTGCTCTTCCCGTGCGTCCCGGCCACCGCCACCAGCCTCCGGCCCGCCGCCGCATCCGCGACGAGCTGCTGCCACGACTCCAGGGGCACCCCGAGCTCGCGGGCGGCGAGCAGCTCGGGATTGTCGGGATCGATGGCGGTGAGCGCCTTGGTGACGGCCAGCCGGGCCCGATGCGGCAGCCCGCGGACGTGGGCGGCATCGTGGGCCGGGGCAACTCGTATGCCGGCCAGGTCGAGCGCCGGCGTGTACTGGCTGGGACCGCCCGGATCGCAGCCGTCCACAACCGCTCCGGCCCATGCCGCGAGCAGCGCCGCGGCGGATGCCCCGGCCCCGGCCGCCCCGACCACGTGGATGCGCTCCCCGGCCGCGATCGGACGGGCCGATCGTGCCGCCGCCAGCCCGGCCCCGATCTCCGCGGCACCACGAACCGTCACGTGGGAGGCTCCGCGACGGACACCCGCTCCAGGAGCATCCCGAGGGCCGCCTCAGCGCTGCTCCGCTTGTTGGCCGTGCGGTCACCCGACCACTGGAACCGGCGTACCTCTGGCGTGCCCAGGCCGGTGACCGCCACGTAGACCAGGCCGACGGGCTTTGCCTCACTGCCGCCGTCGGGCCCCGCGACGCCCGTGACCGCAACCCCGAGGTCGGTCCGGAGCGCCTGCCGGACGCCGTCTGCCATCGCGAGCGCGACCTGCGCGGACACCGCCCCATGCGCCACCAGCACCTCCGCGGGGACGCCCAGGGCCGTGCGCTTCACGTCGTCCGCGTAGGCCACGATCCCGCCACGCAGATACGCCGAGGAACCCGGCACCTCGGTGATCAGGTGGGCGACCAGACCGCCAGTGCAGGATTCCGCGGTGGCCACGGTCAGGCCGCGAGCCACGCAACGGGCCCCGAGGCGCGCGGCGAGGGCGACGAGCGGATCCGCCACGTCAGGTGCGGTTGGTCTTGACCGGATCGGCGGGTGGGGCGAACAGCCAGGTCTCGGGATTGCCCTTGGCCGACATCCGACCCAGGTCCTTGCCGTTCAGGGTGAAGTAGGTCACGTTGGACTTGCCCGTCCGCACCTCGACCGAGTTCTTGGCCGTGAACGTGAGGACCTTGCCGGGGCCGAAGGTGGCGCCCGCGGTCCCGGTCACGTCGGAGACCTTGCCGTCCACCCAGACCTTGAGCCAGGCCTTGGACCCCTTGATCGTCACGACCAGGTTGACTCCCCGGTACTGGACCGAGACGTTCCGGGTGAGCGTGACGGCCTTGCCCCCGGTCGATGTGGCGGTGACCTCGATCCGCCAGCTCCCGGCGGAGAGGTCCAGCGGCGTGTCGAAGGTACCGTCCGCCGCCACATCGACGGTGACCGGGCCAACCGTGGGCGCGGCGGACGCAGACGGCGAGGCGGCGGCGCTGGGCACGGGAGCACCGGCCGGCGCCACCAGGTTCGCGGCAACGGCGACCGTCTTGGCATTGGTCGTCACGCCCTTGACCGGGATGGCCCCATTCTGGAACTGGGATCCCTCCGCCGGCGAGGTGAGGTTGAGCGTCGGGGCCTCGACGACGAGGAACGGCACCGTGATGAAGATCCGCGGGCTGGTCTCGGCTGTCTTCCCGGTGTCGGGGTCGACGGCGGTGATGTCGAACTGGTTGCGGCCGCGCCTTAGGTCGACGTCCGTGCTCCACCTGCCGGCCGAATCGGCCGAGACCCGGTACGGCTGGTCCCGGCCGGCCGCCGTGATCGTGATCGTCGCGCCGGGGATCGAGGTCCCTCGCAGCGTATACGTCGTCGTCTCCTCGGGCACGTCGATGACGAGTTGCGACGGGTTCGTGACCTCGAGCGTGGGCGGCTTGGCGAACCGGACGAGCTGGATGCCCATGTAGATGGCGAACACGCCGATGAGAACCGTGAGCAGGGCGGCCACCACGACGACCGGCGAGAAGGTCAGGCCCTGGCGCGGCGCGGCAAGCGGCTTGGGGACGGCCAGCACCGGCTCCGCCGGGATCGCGGCGTCACCGCGCTCGTGCTTCCACTGCAGCAGCACCTCCTCGGGGTCGAGGCCGAGATACAGGGCGTAGTTGCGGAGGAAGCCCTTCGTGTACACGGCCCCGGGGAGCTCCCGGTAGTCGCCGTGCTCGAGCGCCTCGAGGTAGCGGGCCCGGATCTTGGTGTCGCGCTCGGCGCGGTAGATGTCGACGCCCTTGCGCTCGCGCGCGGCCACCAGCCGCTCGGGCAGGGACGGGCCGGCCTCGGTCGCGTACGCGCGATCACCGTCGCGCGCTTCCGCGCGACTGCGCCGCACCTCGTCTCGCGTCGTCATGCCTCGTCCTCGTCTTCAGCGGCGGCCGGACCGTCGTCGCGACGGAGGACCGCCCTGGCGTTCGAGCCGTCGAACGCCCCCACGTATCCGCGCGCCTCGAGCTGGTCGATGATCCGGGCGGCACGTGCATAGCCGATCCGCAACCGCCGCTGGAGCAGCGATGCTGAAGCCCGATCGTACTCCCGGATGACCGATACGGCATCCATCAGCAGCCGGTCCGCGTCGTCGTCCACCACGTCCTCGACCGATCCCGTCGTCTCCTCGTCGTTGGCGATGATCGAGAGGTCGTAGCGCGGGTCGTCGATCTGGTCGCGCCAGAACTGGGTCACCCGCCCGATCTCGGGGTCCGAAACGAACACCCCCTGGAGGCGCATGGGGCGCGGCAGGTCGCTGGGCTGGTAGAGCATGTCGCCGCGGCCGATCAGGTCCTCGGCACCCGGTGAATCGAGGATCGTGCGGCTGTCGATCTGGCTGGCCATCGCGAACGCGATCCGCGACGGGAAGTTCGCCTTGATGAGCCCGGTGACCACGTTGACCGAGGGGCGCTGGGTGGCGAGGACCATGTGGATGCCCGTCGCGCGGGCCTTCTGGGCGAGGCGGACGATCGGGTCCTCGACGTTCTTGCCCTCGCGCATCATCAGGTCCGCGAGCTCGTCGATGATGATGACGATGTACGGCAGGCGGTCCGCCGGGTCCACCCGGGTCTCGTTGAACGCCTTGAGGTTGCGGGCGGTGGCGCCGGCGAACTTGCGGTACCGGTGCTCCATCTGGGCGACGGCCCACTTGAGCGCCGCCTTGGCCCGTTCGGGCTCCGTGATGACCGGGACAAGCAGGTGCGGCAGGCCGTTGTAGCCCGCGAGCTCCACCCGCTTGAGGTCCATCAGGATCAGCCGGGTGTCGTCCGGGGTGGCATTGCACAGCAGACTGGTGATGAGCGCGTTGACCATCACGCTCTTGCCCGAGCCCGTGGCGCCCGCGATCAGCAGGTGGGGCATCTTGGCAAGGTCGACGGCCTGGGCGCGGCCGGCGACGTCCCGGCCCAGGGCGAACGTGAGGCGCGTGCCGGACGCGGCGAAATCGAGCTCCTCGAGGATCTTGCGGAGCGCAACGATGTTGAACTCCTTGTTGGGGATCTCGATGCCCACGGCGCTCTTGCCCGGGATCGGCGCCTCGATCCGGATGCTCCGCGCGGCGAGGGCCATCGAGAGGTCGTCCTGGAGTGCCTCGATCCGGCTGAGCTTGATGTGCGGCGCGGGCTGGACCTCGTACTGGGTGACCACCGGGCCGGCGTTGCGGCCGATGATCCGGGCCTCGATGTCGAAGCTGGCGAGCTTCCGGACGATGATCTCCTCGTTCCGGGCGTGGACGAGGTCCGCGTTCCCGGTCGCGGCCGGCGTGGGCACCTCGCCCGGGTCGAGCAGGTCGTGAGGCGGGAGCACCCAGGCGATGGCCTCGCGGGCGCGCGGCGAGTCGGCGGCGTCGGCCAGGTCACCGGGGTCCCGAGTCGTGGAACTGGTGGCAACGGCGAGGGCGGGCACCGCAGCGCCGTTGCCGGTGGCGATGCCGTTCCGCTGCGGCGCGAACGTCGCCGACGTCGGCGTCTGGGACGGCACGGCGCTCGGGATGCCCGGGCCGGGGGCATCCGTGCCCCAGGCACCGACCTGCCCCGGCGCGTCGACAGTGGAGATCTTCGGGGAACGACCGCGACGGCCAGCCTCGGCGGTTGCGACCCCGGCCGTGGCGGTGGCGGCTCCACCCGCTCGACCGTCTGCCGTGCGCCCGGTTCCCGGCCCGGCGGCCTCGCCAGGCCTCGTCGTGCGGTCCTGAAGCGTGGACCCGGCCGCGCGGGCTCCGTGGAGCAGCGGCGCAAGGAGCGATCGCAGCGGCATGTCGAACGCGACGAGGATCCCGGTGACGAGCAGGCCGAACAGGATGATGAACGCGCCGGGCGTGGTCAGCAGGGGCGCCAGCAGCCCCTCGAGGAACCGGCCGATGCGGCCGCCAGTGAACTCACCACGGAAGTTGATGAGCTGGATCAACCCCAGGAACGCCGCGTACGCGACCGTGATCCCGAGCAGGGTCCGGCCCCACGGCGCCCCCGGCTCACGGCCCGGCCCCCACTCCACGTACCAGCCGGCCAGGAGGAGGACCAGCGGGAACAGGACCCTGGCCGCCCCGAAGAACGGCACGGTCAGGTTTCGCCACCAGTCCGTGAGCGACCCACCGGGGAGCGCCAGCGCGATCAGCGACACGGCGCCGAGCATCAGCAGCACGATCCCGACCAGGGACCGGAGGACGGCCGGCGACAGCCCCAGCGACAGCCGCGGGCGCGGCAGCGCACCGCCCCGCTTCGGCGCGGCGCGGGACGGCCGGCGTGAGCGGGTCGACGCGCGGGTACCGGGCGAGGAGCGCGGCGTGGACCGTCGCCGAGGAGCCATCCGCTAGACCTCGACCACGACCGGGAACACCATCGGGCGGCGCTTGGTCTGCTCGTACAGGAAGCGGGAGAGGCTGTCCTTGATCTGGGACTTGAGCAGGGCCACCTCGGAGATCCGGTCGCCGGGGGCGTCCACCGCCGCGCGGATCCTGCGGATCGCCTCCTCGATGATCGGGTCCTCCTCGTTCCCGTGGACGAAGCCGCGGGTGATGATCTCGGGCCGGCCGACGACACGCCCGGTCTGCTTGTCCACCTGGACCACGATCATGAACATGCCGTCGTTGGCGAGGGCGCGCCGGTCGCGCAGGACGACGTCCCCCACCTCGCCCACGGACAGGCCGTCCACGTAGACGTAGCCCGCCGTCACGGGCTGGCCGCGCCGGGCGCTGCCGTCCGCGAAGATCTCGATCGGCGTGCCGTTCTCGATGATGAACACGTTCTCGGGCAGGACGCCGGTCTCGATCGCCAGGCGACCGTGCTGGACCAGCATCCGGAACTCGCCGTGCATCGGGATGAAATGCGTGGGCTTGGTGAGCCCGAGCATCAGCTTGAGCTCCTCCTGGCTCGCGTGGCCGGAGACGTGGGCGCGCTTGATCGCGTGGTAGTACACGTTCGCGCCGGCCTTGAACAGGTTGTCGATCGTCCGCGCGACGTACTCCTCGTTGCCGGGGATCGGGCTGGCGGAGACGATCACGGTGTCGCCGGGCTGGATCTCCACGAAGCGGTGGTCGCGGTTGGCCATGCGCGCGAGGCCCGCCATGGGCTCGCCCTGGGCGCCGGTCGTGGCGATCACCAGCTTGCCCGGGGCCACGTCCTTGATCTTGTCCTTGCCCACGATCATCGACGGCTCGTACTTGAGGTAGCCGAGGTCGGTGGCGATCCGGAAGTTCTGCTCCATGGACCGGCCGATGACGGCCGTCTTCCGGCCCAGGTCCGCCGCGGCATCCAGGACCTGCTGCACCCGGGCGATGTTGCTGGCGAAGGTGGCGATGATCACGCGGCCGTCGAGCGGCTCCATGATCTCGCGGAAGGCCTCGCCGACGATCCGCTCGGACGGCGTGTAGCCCGGGTTCTCCGCCCTGGTCGAGTCCGACAGAAGGCAGATGACGCCCTCCTCGCCCAGGCGGGCGAGGATGTGGAAGTCGGACAGCCGGCCGTCCACGGGCGTGTGGTCGAACTTGAAGTCGCCGGTGTGGACCACGGTCCCGACCGGTGTCCGCAGGGCGATGCCCATGGCGTCCGGGATCGAGTGGCCGATGCGGAACGGGATGGCGGTGAACGGCCCGATCTCGAGCTCGTCGCCGGGCTCCATCGCGATCAGCGGGTTGTTGTGGAGCTTGTGCTCCTTGATCTTGTTGCCCAGGAGGCCGCGGGCCAGGGTGCTGGCGTAGACCGGGATGCCCGGGAACTCGGGCAGCACGTACGGCAGCCCACCGACGTGGTCCTCGTGGGCATGTGTGATGAGGAACGCCCGCACCTTGGAGCGGTTCTCCTTGAGGTAGGTGACGTCGGGCACGACGAGGTCGATGCCGAACATCTCCTCGTCCGGGAACATGAGGCCGCAGTCGATGACGACGATGTCGTCGCCGTACTCGAACACGTACATGTTCTTGCCGATCTCCCCCACCCCGCCGAGCGGGATGATGCGGAGGGGCGTGTTGGGGTCTGCCATGGTTGTCTCGATCGTGCTTGTGAGTTCAGAACAGGGTGAGCTGTGAGGCTTCGTCCGCCGCGGGATCGGCGGGGACGAAGGCCGGTGATGCTGTGGCCGCTGTAGACGCAGGGTACGGGGTGGCGGGGGTGGATGACGCCTCGTCCGGGGATGGCACCGGGGCGTCGGCCGGCGTCGTGGTCATCGCCGGGCCGGATGTCGTCATAGCCTGGCCGGACGTCGTCATCGCCTGGCCGGACGTCCCGCCGGCCTCGCGGCGCTCGCGGGCCCGGATCAGGACGGACGGGACGCGGGCGATGTCCTCGAAGCTCTCGCGCTCGATGGCCGCGGTGCGGAGCGCCGCGGCCGGGTGGTACATCGCGAACACGAGCGCATCGCGGGCACCCGTCTCCGGGTCCGCCGGCTGGGTCGTTCCGTGGACCTGCCCGATCCGGGCCCCGGGCATGAACGTCGCCATGGAGTACCGGCCGAGCGTCACGATAACGGCCGGGTCGAGCGCGGCGAGCTGGCGCCGCAGGAACGGCGCACAGGCGGCGATCTCGTCCGGCTGCGGATCCCGGTTGCCGGGCGGGCGGCACTTCACCACGTTGGTGATGAACACGTCCTCGCGTTGCCAACCGATGCTGCCCAGGAGCCGGACCAGGAGACCGCCGGCGCGGCCAACGAACGGACGCCCTTCGCGGTCCTCGTTCATGCCGGGTCCCTCGCCCACGAAGACGACCTCGGTGTCGGGGTCGCCCTCACCCGGGACGGCGCGTGTCCGTCCCTCGTGGAGCCCGCAACCGGTACAGTCCCGGACCTCGTTCGCGATCTGCTCGAGCGCCTCGAGGCGCTCGCGGCGCCTCACCCGGTTCGTCCCCCGGACGCACCCACGGCTCGGCGGGCGCTGGCCCTGCAGACCCAGCCCCGCTCGACCAGCGCCTCCGCGATCTCCACGGCGTTGGACGCCGCGCCCTTGCGCAGGTTGTCCGAGACCACCCAGAACGCCAGGCCCCGATTGTCCGGTATGGAGGGGTCCTGGCGTACCCGGCCGACGTAGACCTCGTCGGAGCCCGCGGCCTCGGTTGCGAGCGGGTAGACGTTGGCGGACGGGTCGTCCTGGACGACGACGCCCTTCACGGCGGCGAACAGCTCGCGCGCGCGTTCCGGCGTGATCGGGTCGCGGGTCTCGACGTGGACCGCCTCGGAGTGGCTCACGAACACCGGGACGCGGACCGCCGTGCAGGAGACGCGCAGGTCCGGCAGGTGGAGGATCTTGCGGCTCTCGGTGACGACCTTCCACTCCTCCTTCGTGTACCCGTTGTCCAGGAACACGTCGATGTGCGGGAGGGCGTTGAACCCGATCACGTGGGGGTAGACATGGGCGACCTTGGGGCGGCCCTCGGCGTGCGCCCTGATCTGCTCGTCGAGCTCCACGATCGCCTTGTGCCCGGTGCCGGCGACGGCCTGGTAGGTGTCCACGATCATCCGCTCGATGCCGACGGCATCCCGAAGGGCCATCAGCGGCGGCATGAGCTGCATCGTGGAGCAGTTCGGGTTGGCGATGATCCCCTCGTGCCACTCGAGATCGTCCGGGTTGACCTGCGACACGACGAGCGGAACCGCCGGATCCATGCGCCAGGCGCTGGAGTTGTCGATGACGGCCGCGCCGCGCTTCGCCGCCTCGGGAGCCAGCTCCTTCGAGGTGCCGCCGCCGGCGCTGAACAGCGCGATATCCACGCCCTCGAACGCCTCGGGGGTCGCCAAGCCCACCTCGATCTCCCGGCCGGCCACGGTCATCGTGGTGCCGGCAGAGCGGGGCGAGGCGAGGAGACGCAGCCCGGTATACGGGAGCCGCTTCTCGAGGAGCACCTGGATCATCGTTCGGCCGACGGCGCCGGTGGCGCCGACGACGGCGACGACGAGGGAGTTCGGGCTGCTTTCGGGCACGGTCCGACCTGCTAGCGGGTGATTGTCGGGCACCGACGGAGTATACCAGCGGCCCTCGCGGCGGCCGCCTGGCGAACGGTCGGGCTGCTGCGCCCAGCGATCTTGGGACAACGCAGCGCCCCCGGGCCGGAGCCCGGGGGCGCTGCTCGTTTCGCGTTGTGGGCGCGACGACTACTTGGCGAGGTGCCGCTGCATCGCCGCCTTGCGGGAGAGGTTGACACGGCCCTGGCGGTCGATCTCGGTGACCACCACCATGACCTCGTCGCCCACCGACACGACGTCCTCGACGGACGGCACGTGGTAGTCGGCCAGCTCGCCGATGCGGATGAGGCCTTCCTTGCCCGGCAGGATCTCGACGAAGCACCCGAACGTCATCAGCCGGGTGACCTTGCCCAGGTACAGGGCGCCGATCTCGACCTCGCGGGTGAGGCTCTCGATCCAGTTGATCGCCTTGCGCGAGTTCTCGCCGGAGACGGCCGCGATCTCCACGGTGCCGTCGTCCTCGACGTTGATCTCGGTGCCGGTCTCCTCCTGGATCTTGCGGATCATCGACCCACCCTTGCCGATGATCTCGCGGATCTTCTCGGGGTTGATCTTGATCGTGATGATCCGCGGCGCGAACTCGGACATCTCCTCGCGCGCCGAGGGCAGGACCGAGGTCATCTTGTCGAGGATGAACAGGCGGGCGGCGAGGGCCTGCTTGAGCCCCTCGCGGATGACCCGCTCGTCGATGCCCTTGACCTTGATGTCCATCTGGAGGGCGGTGATGCCCTCGGTGGTCCCGGTGACCTTGAAGTCCATGTCGCCGATCGAATCCTCCTTGCCGAGGATGTCGGTCAGGACCACGAAGTTCCCGGTGTCGCCGTCGAGCACGAGGCCCATCGCCGCGCCGGCAACCGGCGCCTTGATCGGCACGCCAGCGTCCATGAGGGCGAGGGTCGACCCGCAGGTGGACGCCATCGAGGTGGAGCCGTTGCCGGCCACGACCTCGGACACGAGACGGATGACATAGGGGAACTCTTCCTGCGACGGGAGGACCGGCAGGAGCGCCCGGGCGGCGAGGTTGCCGTGCCCGATGTCCCGGCGGGACGGACCGCGCATCGGCTTGTTCTCACCGGTGCTGTAGGGCGGGAAGTTGTAGTGGTGGAGGTAGCGCTTGGACAGCTCCGGGCTGATCGTGTCGATCCGCTGGACGTCCGAGGACGGCCCGAGCGTGGCGACGGTCAGCGCCTGGGTCTGGCCGCGGGTGAACAGGCCGGAGCCGTGGGCACGCGGCAGGAGGCCGACCTCGACCGAGATCGGGCGGATCTCGTCAAGGGCCCGGCCATCCATGCGGACGCCCTCGCGGAGGACGAGCTCACGGACGGTCTTCTTCTGCACCAGCCCGAACAGGCTCTTGCTGAAGCGCGCGTTGCGGCGGGCCGCCTCGAGCAGGCGAGCCGACTCGTCCTTGTCGGTGCGGGTGGCGCGGATCGCGGTGGCGATGCCGTCCTTGAGCGCCTCGATACGGCCGGGCAGGTCATTGCCGAACCAGATCAGGAGGTTCGCGGTGGCCTCGGCGTCCGGCAGGGCGCGGTGGTTCTCGGACAGCTCCACCCCGAAGAACTTGGCCAGGGTCCCCAGCTTGTAATTCTCGAGGTCCGGGCAGCCCTCGCGGGCGATGACGAGCGTGTCGAGGTACCTGCCCTGCGCGATGCGGGTGCCGTCGCCGAGGGCCTCCTCGATGAACGCGATGTCGAACCCGACGGAGTGACCGACGAACGGCGCGTCGCCGACGAACTCCAGCACCTTGCGCGCGGCCTCGGCCGGGCTCGGGGCGCCCTTGACGTCCTTGTCGGTGATGCCGTGCATCTGGTTGCCGACGATCGACCGGCCGGGGTTCACGAGCGTGGACCACGTGTCGGTGATCTTGCCGCCCTTGACGCGGACGGCGGCGACCTCGACGAGGTCCGCCATCTTCGGGTCCGTGCCGGTGGTCTCGACGTCCACGACCACGAACTCGCCGCCGGCCTTGGCCAGGTCGGCGAACTTCAGCACGGAGTCGGTGAGCGGCTCGATGTACGGGATCAGCTTCGTCTTGCCGACCAGCGCCTGGAGCTTGTCCTGGAGCTCGACCAGCGGCAGCAGCGACCGCTGGGCGAACAGGATGGCCTCGGCCATCACGTCCTCGGGCAGGATCTTGACGCCCGCCTCGACCATCATGATGGCGTCCCGGGTGCCGGAGACGACGAGGTCCAGGTCGGAGCCGGCGAGGTCGGTGTAGGTCGGGTTGAGGACGAACTCCCCGTCGATCCGGCCGACGCGCACGGCGCCGACGGGGCCCTGGAACGGGATCTCGCTGATCGAGAGGGCGGCGGACGCGGCGATCGTGCCGAGGATGTCCGCGTCGTTCTCCTGGTCCGTGGACAGGACCGTGATCACGATCTGGATGTCGTCCTTGTAGCCCTCGGGGAAGAGGGGGCGGATCGGGCGGTCGGTGAGCCGGGCGGCGAGAGTCGCCGCCTCCGACATCCGGCCTTCGCGCTTGATGAAGCCGCCGGGGATCTTGCCGGCCGCGTACATCCGCTCTTCGAAGTCAACCGTGAGCGGGAAGAAGTCCAGGTTCGGGCGGGGCTCGGATCGGTTGGCGGTGCCGAGCACCACGGTGTCACCGTACGTGATGGTGACGGACCCGCCGGCAAGACGGGCGAGCTTGCCTGTCTCGATGGTC
>DATCGK010000383.1:0-20128 GCA_036508975.1 Candidatus Limnocylindrales bacterium | reverse complement strand
TGGTGGCTGGCACCCTGGACGTCTACCTGTCGACGATCAACAACAACCTGTCCACGATCATGAAGCGCCTCACGGGCGTGACGGTCGTGTTCGCCGGCATGGGCGCCCTCGCCGGCATCTTCGGCATGAGCGAAGCGGGCGCTTCGCTCGGCGGGCTGGAGGCGCCGGGGTTCTGGCTGGTGACCGGCCTGATCGTCCTGTGCGCCGCGCTCACGGGCGTCTTCCTGCGCCGCATCGACTGGATCTGACCCTTAGCCGCAGACGAGCGGCTTCGGCACGGGGCGTGCGTCCTTCGGGTCGGCCGCGCCGACGGATAGTAGGACCGCGCGGAGCTGGGTCTTGCCCGGCGTTCCCTTCGGCCCCTCCGAGGTCTGGAGCCAGAGCTCCTCGGACGTCGCGGCCGCCGCGGCATCCAGGGTGAGGGCGTGGAGGAAGTAGTCCTTGATCTCGTACAGGTAGAGCTTGTTGTCGCTCGTGTAGACCAGGACGAACATCCCCAGCATCTTCTTCGCGTTGTGCTGCTGGATGGCCAGCCGGTAGATCGGGCCGAACATGCCGTCACGGGCGTGGGCGTAGAGGTAGGTGGCGCGGCCCAGGCCCGGCTGCCCCATGCCGCTGATGTACATCGCGACGTTGCAGTACGGGTAGCCGGCATTCCCCTGGACGACCGGCAGGTCGATCTTGAGCGCAGGCACGACCACGCGGGTGATCACGGCATCCCCGGTGGGTGATGCCGTGGCTCCGGCCGAAGCGCTGGGTCCCGCCGATGCACCCGGATCCGTGGAGGTCGGTGCGGATGGGAGCCCGATCGTCGCCGACGGCGCGTCGGTCGGTGCCGCCGTCCCGATGACCGGGGATTCCGCCACGGCGGTTCCGGCGGTGGCCGGATCCGCGTAGGAGAGCAGGCCCGCGGTGAGGATCACCACGCCCAGCGCGGTGACGAGCGCGGGGAGCAGCCGGGTGCGGACGGCGTTGAGCAGCGGGATCACGATGGGTGAATCCTATGGGACGACGGGAGAACCCGCTTCTCTCCCGCTGGTGCTGGTACGCTCCCGACCCATGGGAAGCAAGACGGCGATCGCGGCGGGCCTGCTGGCGGGAGTCATCGTGGGCGGGCTGGTGGTGGGCGGGCTGCTGGCCTTTCTGCCCGGACCCGCCGTCTCGGAGTCGACCCAGGCGCCCACCCCGCCTGCGGCCGCGACCCCAACTCCGACCGCCACCCCGCCCGCGGCCGCTTCGCAGGGTCCGGCGGTGTCCGCGTCACCGTCCGCCCAGGCGCCGCCATCCGGCCCGGCGGCAACCTCGCCCACGAGCACGGCCGATGCGTTCGGGGTGGGTGAGCCGGCGCCGTCGCTGGTTGTCCCGAAGGTCGGTGGCGGCACGATCGACCTCGCCTCGCTCAAGGGCAAGCCGGTCTGGATCAACTTCATGGCCACCTGGTGCCCGCCGTGCGTGGACGAGCTGCCGCTGATGGCCGGGTTCGCCGCCCGCTACGCGGACACGGGCCTGGTCGTGATCCCGGTGGACGTGCGCGAGGACGAGGCCGCGGTCGCGGCGTTCTTCAAGGGCCTGGGTGTTGGCCTGCCCGTGGGACTGGACAAGGATGGCGCGGCCCAGTCCGCGTGGGGGGCCGTGGCGCTGCCGGTCCATTTCTGGGTCGACAAGGGCGGGATCGTCCGCGACGCCGCGCTGGGCGGCATCGGGCCGGACGTGATGGCGACGGGTCTCGGGACGATCCTGCCGGGGGTGACCGTCACCCCCTGAGAGCCAGGGTCGGTGCCGCTTCGTCCGGCGCGCCCCGGCTGCGCCGGCCCCATCGCGTGCGCCGGATCCGCCTGGACCTACCCGCCTGGACCTACCCGCCTGGACCTACCCGATCGCGGCGGCGGCGTTCCCGACGATGTCCAGCAGCACGCTCGGGAAGAGCCCCAGCACGATCGTCATCACGGTTGCCACCGCGAGGCCGGTCCATACCAGGCGCCCGTGCGGCATCACCGGGATGTCGCCCACCGGGTCCCGCATGAACATGTAGACCACGACCCGCAGGTAGTAGAACGCCGCCACGGCCGCATTGAGCACGGCCAGGATCGCGAGGGCCGTCAGCCACCCGCCGGCCTGGACGGCCGCGAGGATCACGTAGAACTTGCCGAAGAATCCGGCCGTCGGCGGGATGCCCGTGAGGCTCAGGAGGAACAGCGTCAGGAGCAGCGCCAGCCCGGGCTCGCGGCGCACGAGGCCGGCGAAGGAGGACAGGTTGCTCGTGACCCCGCTGCGTTTCTGGATCGCCGCGATCACCGCGAAGGCGCCCAGGTTCATGAACACGTAGGCGGCGCTGTAGTACAGGAGCCCCTCCATGCCCTGGATCTTGCCCGCGCCAAACGCCGCGAGCCCGACCAGCATGTAGCCGGTGTGGGCGATCGACGAGTACGCCAGCATCCGCTTGACGTTGTCCTGGGTCAGGGCGACCAGGTTGCCCAGGGTCATCGTGAGGGCAGCGAGGACCATGACCACGACGTTCCAGTCCGCCGCGAGCGGCCAGAGGGCCTGGCCGAAGAGCCGGATGATCAGCGCGAAGGCCGCGACCTTCGGCCCCACGGAGAGGTAGCCGGTGACGGGCGTCGGGGAGCCCTGGTACGCGTCTGGTGTCCAGTAATGGAACGGGACCGCGGCGATCTTGAACGCCACGCCCGTGGTCAGGAACGCGAGACCCATGCCCAGCCCGGGCGACAGGGGCGTGGCGCCGGCCACGATCGATCCCAGGATCGTGGAGACCTCCGCGATCCGGGTGGTCCCCGTGAGGCCCCACACGAACGCGAGACCGAACAGGAAGATCGCGCTCGAGAACGAGCCCAGCAGGAAGTACTTGATCGCACCCTCGGTGGAGAACCCGTCCTGCTTGTGGTAGCCCGCCAGCACGTAGCCGGGCAGCACCATGAGCTCGAGGCCCAGGAACAGCACCAGGAGGTCGGCGGAGCCCGCCAGCAGCATCGCGCCCGACATGGCGAACACGAGGACCGCGTTGAACTCCGCTACCGGCAGCTTGCGCTCCTCGAGGTAGTCCGGGGCGAACGCGACGGTCAGGGCGGCGATGGACACGAACAGCACGTCCAGGAACGTGGTCAGCGGATCGACGACGTACGAGCCGTTGAAGGCCGTGGACCCCGTCTGGCCGGTGAGGACGATGAGGGCCGCGACGAGCGCGAGGCCGATGAACGTCACCGCGAGCGCCGGGACCTTGCGGCCGGGCGCGATGAAGTCGACCACGATGATCGAGGCCGCGACGAGGATCGCGGCGATGAACGGCGCCAGCGTGACGGCGTCGGAGAAGTTCACAGGGGTCCTCCTACCGCCACAGGCCGAGCGCGATGGGTGCGGCCTGTTGCACGGCGGCGAGCGCGTTGCTCACGGAGCCGGCGACCAGGTCCAGGATGAGGCCCGGGAAGAGGCCGAAGACGACGACCAGGGCACCCAGCGGAACCAGCGTGAGGGCCTCCACCGGACGCATGTCGGTCAGGTGGTCGCCGAGGCCCTTGAGGAAGTCGGAGACCTCGCCGAAGGCCACCCGCTGGAACATCCAGAGCAGGTACCCGGCGGCCAGGATCATCACGAAGGCCGCGACCGCGGCCGCGGCGGGGCTGGTGGCGAACGTGCCGACCAGGACCAGGAACTCGCCCACGAAGCCGGACAGGCCCGGCAGGCCGACGGACGCGAAGACGAAGAAGCCGAACGCGGCCGCGTAGACGGGCGTCTTCGCGCCCAGGCCGCCCATCTTCGCGATGGTCCGGTCGTGGGTGCGCTCGTAGATCACGCCCACGAGCAGGAACAGGGCGCCGGTGATGAGGCCGTGGTTGACCATCTGGAGGATGGCCCCCTGCATGCCCTGCTGCTGGAAGACGAAGATGCCCAGCGTCACGAAGCCCATGTGGCTGACCGAGGAGTAGGCGACCAGCTTCTTGAGGTCCGGCTGGACCAGGGCCACGATCGCGCCGTAGATGATCGCGATCAGGGACAGCACGATGATCACCGGCGCCCAGGTCTGCGCCGCCTCCGGGAACAGCGGGACCGCGAGCCGGATGAACCCGTAGCCGCCCAGCTTGAGCAGGACGGCGGCCAGGATCACGGACCCCGCGGTCGGTGCCTCGACGTGGGCATCGGGCAGCCAGGTGTGGAACGGGAACATCGGGACCTTGATCGCGAACGCCAGGGCGAACGCGGCGAACGCCACGAACCCGAAGGTGCCGTTGAAGTTGCCCTGGGCGGCGAAGGCGGTGAGCGCCTGGATGTCGAAGGCGTTCGTCCAGCCGCCGGTGGCGCCCTGGTAGGTGAACGCCGCGGCCAGGATCGCGACCAGCATCAGCAGCGAGCCGACCAGCGTGTAGAGGACGAACTTCATCGTGGCGTAGATGCGGTTCTTGCCGCCCCAGATCCCGATGATCAGGTACATCGGGACGAGGACCAGCTCCCAGAAGATGTAGAACAGGAACAGGTCCATCGCCACGAACACGCCGATCATCCCCACCTCGAGGACGAGGAACGAGATCATGTACTCCTTGACCCGGTTCTGGATCGGGCTGAAGGAGGCAAGGATGCTGATCCAGGTCAGCGTCGTGGTCAGGACCACCAGGACGAGCGACAGGCCGTCCACGCCCACCTTGTACTGGATGCCGAACATCGGGATCCACGAGGCCTGGTCGACGAACTGGAACTCGCCGTTGGTCGCCACGAAGCTGACCAGCAGCGCCAGCGAGACGACCCACGCCAGGAGGGCGAACCCGAGCGCCATGTAGCGCGCGACGTTCGGCCGGCCCGACGGCGTGAAGCCGATGAGGATCGCCCCCAGCAGCGGCAGGAAGACGGTCAGCGAGACGAGCGGCAGCCCGGCCAGAGCGGTCATCGAGGCTGCCCCACGATCAGGAGGAAGGAGCCCACCATCACGATCAGGCCGATCGCGATGCCCAGGGCGTAGTTCTGGACGCGGCCCGTCTGGATCCGCCGCAGCCCGCCGCCCGCGCCGCGGGTCAGGCCGCCGACGCCGTTGACGGCGCCGTCCACGATGGTCCGGTCGAACCACCACAGCGAGGCGGCCACGCGTCCGCCGATGCGGATGAACAGCAGGTCGTTGAGCTCGTCGAACCACCACTTGTTGAGCGAGGCCCGGTAGAGGAACCGCGTCGCTGGTCCGGAGGCGGCGATCCCGTCCACGGTGGCCTGGCGGCCGCGCGCCCGGAAGGCGCCGAACAGCCAGATGCCGACGACCAAGCCGAGCGTGGCGGCAGCGACGCTGATCAGGATCAGGACGCCGTCGATGCCGAACAGCTGGAACTCGGCCGGGCTGCCGTAGAGGTGCTCCTCGGACGCCTTGAAGACCGGCTCGAGCCACTGCGAGATCCGTGAGTCTCCGAACGGCAGGCCGAGGAACATGCCGATCAAGACCGACGGGATGGCCAGCAGGATCAGCGGCAGCGTCATCGACCAGGCCGACTCGCGGATCTTCGGGGCGACGTGCGGATCCACGTGGGACTCGCCGTAGAACGTCTTGCCCATGAGCCGCCACATGTAGAAGGCGGTCATGACGGCCACGACCAGGCCGATGGCCCAGACCCAGATGAAGCCGTTCTTGAAGGCCTCGCCCAGGATCTCGTCCTTGGAGAAGAACCCGGCCAGGGGCGGGATGCCGGCGATCGCGATCGCGCCGATGAGCATCGTCCAGTGGGTGATCGGGATCTTCCGCCACAGTCCGCCCATGCGGTTCATGTTCTGCTCGCCGTCGACGGCGTGGATCACCGAGCCGGACCCGAGGAACAGCAGGCCCTTGAAGAAGCCGTGGGCCATCAGGTGGAAGATCGCCGCGACGTACGCGCCGACGCCCAGGGCCGCGAACATGTAGCCCAGCTGGGACAGCGTGGAGTACGCGAGCACCCGCTTGATGTCGGTCTGGGTGAACGCGATCGAGGCGGCCAGGATCGCGGTGAAGATGCCGATCGCCGCGACGACGACCATCACCTCCTGGGCGTGGGCGAACAGCGGGTTGGCGCGGGCGACGAGGTAGACGCCGGCGTTGACCATCGTGGCGGCATGGATGAGGGCGGACACCGGGGTCGGGCCCTCCATGGCGTCCGGCAGCCAGACGTGGAGCGGGAACTGGGCGCTCTTGCCCATCGCGCCGGCGAACACCAGCAGCGCGATGATCGAGAGCGGGATGACCAGCCCGGCGGCCGGTGTCTCGATCAGCTTGGCCAGGGACGCCTGGATGTTGAGCGTCCCGGTGTTGACCCAGATGGCCATGATCCCGAGCGCAAAGCCCACGTCACCGACGCGGTTGACGATGAACGCCTTCTTGGCGGCCAGCGCCGCCGGCCGCTTCTGATACCAGAACCCGATCAGCAGGTACGAGCACAGGCCCACCAGCTCCCAGCCCGCGAACACGAGCAGCCAGTTGTCGGCGAGTACCAGCAGGAGCATCGAGAACATGAACAGGTTGAGGTAGGCGAAGAACCGCCATGCGCCCGCGTCGTGCGCCATGTACCCGATCGAGTAGATGTGCACCAGCATGCCGATCGTGGTCACGACGATCAGGAGCGCCGCGGTCAGGGCGTCCACGTGGAACCCGACGTCCACCGTGAAGTTGCCGGCGGGGATCCAGGTCCAGAGCTTCATGTCCAGGCCTGTCTCGCCGAAGGGCTCGGCGTGCTGGAGCGCGGGGACCACCACGATCATGGCGATCACCCAGACCACCACCACGATGCCCACAGGCACGATCTCGGCCGCGGCGCGGCCCCACTTCGCCTGCAACCGGCGCCCGAACAGCGCGCTGAAGGCGAAACCGAGGATCGGCAGCAGCGGGATGAGCGGGATCAGCGTCTCGTACATCGCCCGCCCCTACTGCCGCATCGCGTCGTACTCGTCGACGAGCGGCGTCTTCTTGTTGCGATAGATCGCGATCACGATCGCCAGGCCGATCGTCGCCTCCGCAGCCGCGGCCGCGATGACGATCAGCGCGATCACCGAAGCGCTCGCCCCGAGCGACGTGCTGAACGCACCGAAGGAGATGATCGCGAGGTTGGCGGCGTTGAGCATCAGCTCGATCGACATCAGCATGCTGATCGCGTTGCGGCGGGCCAGGAAGCCGAACGTGCCGATCGCGAACAGGAGGCCGGCCAGGACAAGGTAGGCGTCCAGGCTCTGCGAGATCCCGTTGAGGAAGGAGAACATCAGTCGCTTCCCCCCGGCTCGCGCTTGGCGAGGTACACGCCGCCGATCACGGCGGCCAGGAGCAGCACGCTCACCACCTCGAACGGGAGGGTGTAGTCGGCGAACAGGGTCTGGGCCAACTGCGTGGTGTCGGTCAGGATCCGCGCGCCGGCGGTCGGCCAGTCCGTGGCGGCGACCGTGACGGCGATCAGCAGCGCCAGCACGGCGGCGGCGATCGCGGCCGGGAAGGCCTGCGTCTGGAACACGAGCGAGGCGGGCGCGTCCTTGGTCTGGGTCAGCATGATCGCGAACAGGACCAGCACGCTGATGGCGCCGATGTAGACCAGCACCTGCGCGCCGGCGACCACCGGGGCACCGGCGAGCACGTACAGCCCCGCGAGCGCCGAGAAGGCGATGATCATCGCCAGGCCGCAGCGGATGATGTCCTTCATGGTCACCACCAGCAGCGCGGACCCGACCATCACGGCGGCCAGCGTCATGAACAGCAGGTCCTCCCACCTGAACCCGAGCAGCGGGATCGTCTCCGGCAGCGTCACGCGTCCCTCTCAGCGATCGGGGGTGTGGCCGGATCGTTCGCGGACCCATGGTGTCCGTTCCCGTGGCCGTTCCCGTTCCCGTTGCCGCTCGTGAGCGAGGCGGGGAGCACGGGCAGGAGCCGGGACCGGTCGAGGAGTCGTCCCTCGGCCCTGGCCCGCTCCGCCCAGTCGCGCTCGCGGCGGATGTAGCTCATCTCCGTCTCGCGCTCGACCGCGGCCAGCGCGAGGAGGTCGATCATCGGCTCCTCGCGGGACGTGTGGCTGAGCTCGAACTGGTCGCTGTGACGCAGCGCGTCGTAGGGGCAGGCATCGACGCAGATGCCGCACAGGATGCAGGTGCTCTCGTTGACCTCGAACTTCTGCAGGATCCGCGGCTTGGGCATGAGCGCACCGGTGGGGCACGTCTCGGCGCACCGGCCGCAGGACACGCACGGCGTGTCGTTGAGGCTCATGTCCAGCGGCGTCGTGACCAGGGTGTCGAAGCCGATCCGCATGAAGTCGTAGCAGGCGGCGCCCACGACCTCGGCGCACACGGTCGCGCAGCGGCCGCAGTCGATGCAGCGGGCAGGCTCGCGCAGGATGAACGCGTGGCTGTCGTCGCGGATGTAGTCGTGGTTGACGCCGGTGAACCGGTTCTCGGTCACGCTCCGGTAGCCGGCACCCGAATGGAAGCCGGGCTCCAGGGTCTGCAGCGTCGTGCCGTACTCGATCCCCAGGCGCCGCAGGTCGCAGAACCCGATCGCCTCGCAGGTGCACTGGAGGCAGCGCGTGGACTCCGCGACGACCTCGTCCCCGCTGTACGGGATCTCGTACTCGATGTAGCTGCTGTTGCGGGCCTCGGCCTCGAGGGCCTTGAGGCGGTAGCGCGGCTCTTTGATCTCGCCGGTGAACGGCACGATCGAGAGGAACTCGGGCTGCGGCTCGGCCAGGGTCTGGCGGGTGCGGATCGCCGCGAGGTCCTGGCCCCTGAGGTAGGCGTCAACGGCATACGCCGCGCGACGGCCCTCCGCGACCGCCTGGACGACCGTCGCGGCGCCGATCCGGACGTCGCCGGCGCCGAACACGCCGGGCCGGGCCGTCTCGAAGGTGACGGCGTCCGCGCCCAGGCGGCGCTGTTTGGTGGGGGCCGGGCCCTCCGAGCCGGGGCCGATCCAGCGCAGGTCCGGGCCCTGGCCGATGGCGAGGAGCACGCGGTCGCAGGGGATGGTGAACTCGGTGCCGGGGGCCGGTTCCGGGCGGCGCCGGCCGGACGCGTCGGGCTCCCCGGGCCGCATCCGGATGAACTCGATGCCGGTGACCTTGCCGGACTGCTCGTCCTTGATCACGCGGGTCGGGCCGGCCTGGAAGATCGCCGTGACGCCCTCCTCGATGGCCTCGTGGACCTCGCTCGCCGCCGGCATGTCCTTCATGTCGCGGCGGTAGACCAGCGTCACCTCCCTGGCGCGCTGGCGGACCGAGGTGCGGACGCAGTCCATCGCGGTGAACCCGCCGCCGACGACGACGACGCGGGTGCCCTCGTGGCCGGGGTACGGCAGGCCCAGCGCGGCCGTCCGCAGGTACTCCAGGCCGTCGATGACGCCGTCGGCGTCCTCGTCCGGGATGCCCAGCTTGTTCGTGTCGTAGCAGCCGATGGCCACGACGATCGCGTCGAAGCCCTGGTTCTGCAGGTCGTCGAGCGTGAAGTCCTTGCCCAGCTCGGCGTTCGTGACCAGCTTGCCGCCGAGGCGCCACACGGCCTCGTACTCGGCCTCGAGGACCTCGACCTTCGGCAGCCGGTACTGCGGGATGCCGTAGCGGAGCATGCCGCCCGCGGCGGCGTCGCGCTCGAACACCATCACGTCGTGGCCGCTGAGCAGCAGGTAGTAGGCGGCGGCCATGCCGGCGGGGCCCGACCCGATGACGGCGGCGCGGCGCCCCGAGGGAGCCTGCTTCTCGAAGGGGAGCGGCGGGTCGATGCCGTCGTCCAGCATCGCGCGCAGGACCTGGTCTCCGGCGTAGCGATGGCTGTCGCGGATGGCGATCGCCTCGTCCACCTCGTCGCGACGGCAGTGCTCCTCGCACGGGGCGGGGCAGACGCGGCCCAGGACGCTGGGGAACGGGATCGTCCGCTTGAAGATCCGGGCGGACTCCCGGAACTCTCCCTCCGCGTTCGCCTTGAGGAACCCGGGGATGTCGATGTGGCTCGGGCACTTGTTCTGACAGGGCGGCAGGCAGTAGGCGTTGTGGTCGCTGAAGATCAGCTCCAGGTTGGTCCGCCGCAGCCGGCGCAGCTCGTCGGTCTGGGTCCGGACGACCATGCCTGCGTCCGCCTGGCGGGAGCAGGAGATCGGCGGGATGTCCTCGCCCTCGACCTCGACCACGCACATCCGGCAGGCGCCGAAGCCCGGCAGCTTGGGCTCATAGCAGAGCGTCGGGATCTCGATCCCGTTGTCGCGACAGACCTCGAGGATCGTCTGACCCTCGAAGCCCTCGATCACGCGGCCGTCCACCTCGAGACGGATGCGGGGCGTGCTCTGCGGGCGCTGCGGCGACTGGGTGGTGAGCAGCCGCTCAGCGAGCGAGTCATCCCGCGGCGTGACCGTGTCGAGCTTCGCGGGGGTGTCCGGCCGGGACTCGGTCCGCTGCTGGACCGGGCTGTCGGGGCGCGTGATGAGGTCGGCCATCAGAGGGGTCCCGGTGTCGTCGCGCCGGCCGCCACCGTGATCGTCGTGCAGACGCCGGCGGGGCAGGTGGAGCGAAGGAGGTGGTCGTCGATCTCGGAGCGGAAGTATCGCAGGCCGCTGGTGAGGGGAAGGACCGCCAGGCGCTCGTGGTCGCACAGGGCGCTGGCAACGATGTCGTGGGCGAGGTCCGCGATGAGGTCCGGGTCGGCGGGCCTCGGACGGCCCTCGGCGATCCGGTCCCCGATCTCCGAGAGGCGCCGCAGGCCGATCCGGCAGGGGATCGTCTTGCCGCACGCCTGGTCGGCGGCGAAGCGGGTCAGGAGCCGGGCGAGGTCCACCACGCAGGCGCGGTCGTCCGCGATCACCACGGACCCGGACCCGATGTGGGCGCCGGCCGCGCGCAGCGCATCGAAGGCATACGGGGTGTCCAGCAGGTCGGCGGGGAGGATGCCACCGGTGGGGCCGCCGACGAGGAGCGCCTTGAGCGGTCGCCTGCCGCTGCCGCCCGCGAGGTCCACCAGCGCCCGGAGCGGTGTGCCCATCGGCACCTCGGCGATGCCCCCGCCCTCCGGACCGCGAAGCTGGACGAGGATCGTGCCGGCGCCGGTCCCGTCACCGATCGCGGTGAACCGCTCCGCGCCCTCGCGGATGATCCAGGGCACGGTGGCCAGGGTCTGGACGTTGTTGACGACGGTGGGCCGGTCCCACAGGCCGCGCTCGGTGGTGTAGGGCGGCTGCTGCTCGGGCTGGCCGCGCCTGCCCTCGAGGGCCCGCAGCAGGACGGTCTCCTCGCCCAGCATGTACGCACCCTGGACGGGCCGGACCGACACGATCACGCGGTGCCCTGAGCCGAGGACGTCGTCGCCCAGGAAGCCGGCCTCCTCCGCGGCAAGGACGGCGCCCTCGAGCATGGCGACCAGGGCCGGGTCGTCCGCCCGGAGCGCGAGGATGGCCTCCGTGGCGCCGGTCGCGAACGCGGCGATCGCAAGGCCCTCGATGACGGTCCACGGGTCCGCGCCCAGGAGCGCGGCGCTCGCGTGGACGCCCGGGTCCGCGTCGTAGCCGTTGGCGACGACGTACCGCTGGCCGGTGTCGTGCGACGCGGCGGCCCGCCACTTCTCCCCGGTCGGCATGCCCGCCCCGCCGCGGCCTCGCAGCCCCGAGACGGCGATCGTGGCGATGGTGCCGGTGGCGCCCAGGTCCCGGACGACCCTCCGGAGCGCGTCGAAGGCGCCCGCGGCCACGGCTGCGTCCAGGTCGAAGGGATCCGCAGCCAGGGCTCCGGCGCGCCCCGTGAGGACCAGCGGCCAGTCCCGTGGGGTCTCGAGGAAGATGCTCATCAGCTGGGGCACCCCGAGACGTGGCCCAGCGCCGCGTCCAGCGCGGAACGGTAGCCGGCCTCGATGCCGCGCTGCGCCTCGCCGGCCGGTGCGGCCGTGTCGGCCGCGGGCGGCTCGAGGCGCAGGTGGCGGTAGTAGGTGGCGGTGCCGTAGATCGTGGCGTACCAGGCGCCGGTGATCCGCGAGATGTGCTTGAGCGCGGCGACCGGGAGGTACCCGTAGGCCGCCTGCGTCTCCTCGAGGATCGCCAGCATGTCCTTCGGGTCGAAGTCGTGCGCCTCGAGGATCCCGTCCAGGGCCACCAGGTCCACGGACTCGTAGTGCTCGTACATCGGGTCCGCGACCGGGCGGCCGGACCGCCGCAGCGCGGATTCCTCGCGCCGCTCCCCGTATGTCTCGGGCGGGCCCCAGTGGACGTGGAAGCGGCCCTTGGTGTCGATGCCGCCCATGTCGATGCATTCGATCGGGCAGGCCTGGGCGCACTGGAAGCAGGTCTCGCACTTGAGCGTGCCGTACTCGTCGTAGAGCAGCTGAAGGCGGCCGCGGAACTTGGGTGCGACGTCGGCCTTCTCCTCCGGCCAGCGGATGGTGGCCTTGGGCTGGAAGAACCGTCGCAGGGTCAGGCTCATGCCGCGCACGAGCCCGATGCCGGGGATGAAGCTCATCGGGTGCTCACGACTTCACGATGATGATGGCCGCGGCCGTGACGAAGAGGTTGAGCAGGGCGGCGGGCAGGAGCCACTTCCAGGCGAACCCCATCAGCTGGTCGATGCGCACGCGGGGGAAGGTGCCGCGCATCCAGACGAACACGTACACGAACAGGAACGACTTCCCCATGAACCACACCAGGCCGGCCATCCACGGCCAGCCGATGTAGGCGAGCAGGAACAGGAGCCCGACGGCCACGAGGATGAACAGGAGGAACCCGAGCACCAGCGCCTGCCAGGCCGGCCGCGTGCTCCGGGCGAGGTAGAACGGCACGGCGAAGATGACGGTCAGGACGACCGGCACCACCAGCATGAGGAACAGCGGCCCCACGCCCAGCGAGGCCGGATCCAGGGTGACCGCGATGGGCGACAACCCGACCAGCGCGAGGATCGAGTTGATGTCGACGGGGGCGTTCCAGGCCCCGAAGAAGAGCGTCACCAGCAGCGCCGAGATGATGAACACGTTCACGTACTCGGCGAAGAACAAGAACCCGAAGCGCATCCCCGAGTACTCGGTGGCGAAGCCGGCCACGATCTCGCTGTCCGCCTCGGCCATGTCGAACGGCGTCCGGTTGGCCTCCGCGGTGGCGGCGATGAAGAAGATGAGGGCGCCCAGCGGCTGGCGGAACACGTACCAGTCCGTGAACCAGCCCGCCTGGGCTTCCGCGATCCTGTTCAGGCTCAGCGTCCCGGCCAGCAGGATCAGGCCCACCACGGAGAGCGTGAGCGGGATCTCGTAGCTGACCACCTGCGCCGCCGCGCGCAGGCCGCCCAACAGCGAGTACTTGTTGAAGCTGGCCCAGCCGGCGAGCAGCAGACCGACGACCGACATGCCACCGACCGCGAACAGGTAGAGCAGGCCGATGTTGAGGTCCTGGCCCACCAGGCCGGGGCCGAATGGGATGACGAGGAAGGTCATCACCGCGGTCAGGAACACCAGCACCGGCGCCCAGGTGAACACGATGTGGTCCGCGCCGGTCGGCGTGAAGTCCTCCTTGGTGAGAACCTTCAGGCCGGCCACCAGCGAATGGAACGCCCCCTTTGGCCCGACCCGGTCAGGGCCGATCCGCAGGTTCATGAAGGCGATGACCTTCAGCTCCATGTAGATGATGATGAAGGCGGCCGGGATGCTGAACAGCAGGACCCCGCCGATCGCGACCACGAACCGGACGATCTGCGGGTTCGCGCCGAGCAGATCCGCGAGCCACGGGCCCACCACGTTCGCGAACAGGATCGTCACGATCGGCCCCACGATCAGGACCAGGAACAGCAGGGGGATGATCACCTTCCCCCTGAGGGAGAGGTGGCCCCAGGCGCGGTTGACTGTCGTCATTTGTCGATCCCACCCATGACCGGGTCGAGCGACGCCATGACGGCCATCGTGTCCGCGAGCAGGTTGTTCTTCATCAGCAGCCCGACGAGCTGGAGATTCACGAAGGAGGGGTCGTGGATCTTCATGCGGAAGGGCTGGTCGGTGCCGTCCGAGATCACGTAGGTGCCGAACAGGCCGCGCGGCGCTTCGACCGCCGCCCACGCGCGACCCGGGCGGGGGCGCAGCAGGCGCGGGAGCCGGGCCATGATCGGTCCGTCCGGCATGTTGTGGAGGCACTGGTCGATGATCCGGATGCTCTGGCTCACCTCGTCCAGGCGGAGCAGGTAGCGGTCCAGGCTGTCGCCGCCGCCGTTGCCGCCGCGGGTCGGGATGTCGAACTCCAGCTCCGGGTAGACGGAGTAGGGATGCGCCCGGCGGACGTCGAACGGGACGCCGGAGGCCCGGAGGTTGGGTCCGCTGGTGCCCATGCGCAGGGCCGTGGCGCCGTCCAGCCTGCCGATGTCGCGCATCCGGCGGACGAAGATCTCGTTCTCGTTGAGCAGCCCGATGTTCGCCTCGTGCTGCTTCGCGGCGCGGCTCATCCAGTCGCCCAGGCGGGACATGAACTCGTGGTTGAGGTCGCCGTTGACGCCACCGATGCGGAAGTAGTTGAACAGCATCCGCTGGCCGGTGACCGCCGCCAGCATCTCCACGATCTCGTCGCGCTCGATGAAGCTGTACAGGATCGGGGCGAGGCCGCCCAGGTCCAGCGCCATCCAGCCCTGGTACAGCACGTGGCTGGAGACACGGAGGAGCTCGCCGGTGAGCACGCGGATGTACTCGGCGCGGCGCGGGACCTCCACGTCCAGGAGCTTCTCGAACGCCATCACCGGCGCCCACTCCATGAACAGCGAGCTCACGTACTCGAGCGGGTCGATCTGGCTGATGATGTGGTGGTAGTCCGAGTTCTCGCACAGCTTCTCCACCCCGCGGTGGAGGTATCCGAGCACCGGGTCCAGGTCCACGACCTGCTCGCCGTTGAGCTTCAGGACCACCCGCAGGACCCCGTGCGTGGACGGGTGCTGGGGACCCATGTTGACGAACATCTCGCCGTCGCGGAGGCTGTAGAACTCGGCCTCGCGCTCGGTGCGCGGCGGGTACGGCGGGACGGCCTCGAACTGCCCGATCTGGTCGTCGAGCATGATCCGCGGGTCGTCCAGGGACGGGTGCTGGTGGGGCGTGCCGCTCGCGGTCATCGTCAGGCCTTCACGGTCCGGCGGACCACCCGCGGCGTCGCCTGGGCCGGCGCCTGGGTCTGCTCCATGTGGCGCACGCCGCCACCCGGCGAGCGGGCCGCGTCATCGGCCAGGTAGAAGTCCTTGCGCAGCGGGAAGCTCGTGTAGTCGGGCGGCATGTAGATGCGCCGCAGGTCCCGGTTGCCCTCGAAGATGATCCCGAACATGTCGTAGGTCTCGCGCTCCATCCACTCGGCGCCGGGCCAGAGGCCGGTGAGCGACGGACAGCGCGGGTCCTCCCTGGGCATGCCGTCCGCGACGATGCGGAGCCAGTCGGGCGTCTTTGCCGACCAGAGGTGGTAGACGACCTGCATGTGGGTCCCCGTGTCCACGCCACACAGGTCCGCGAGGACGACGAACTCGAGCTCGGGGTCATCGTGGAGCGTGCGCAGGACCTCGATCACGTCCGCGGGGCGGATCCGGATCTCGGTCTCGTCGTGGCGCTGGCGGACGGGGCCGGTCAGCCGGCCGGCGAAGCGGGCCTCGAGGCGGGCGCGCAGCGAGCGGTCCATCGCTAGACGTCCGTCGGCACGTTGGGGCCGATCTTGTGCTCGGGCCACTGGCCGCGCCGCTCCTTGACGAGCTGGCCGAGCTTCATCATCCCGTAGATCAGGCCCTCGGGTCGCGGCGGGCAGCCCGGGACGTAGACGTCCACGGGCATCACCCGGTCGATGCCCTCGATCGTGGAGTAGCTGCGCTTGTAGCGACCGCCGGAGCAGGTGCAGTCGCCCATCGCCACGCACCACTTGGGCTCCGGCATCTGCTCCCAGAGGCGGACGAGCGGGCCGGCCATTTTGGTGGTCAGCGTGCCCGCGACGATCAGGACGTCCGCCTGGCGGGGTGAGGCGCGGAACGGGAACATTCCCCAGCGGTCCATATCGTTCTTGGACGTGGCCGCGGACATCATCTCGATGGCGCAGCAGGCGAGGCCCGAGAGGAGCGGCCAGAGGCTGTTCATGCGGATCAGGTCGACGACGAGGTCCGCTTTGGTGGGGATGACCTCGAGCTGGCCCCAGCGGGCCGTGTCGGAGAGCTCGAGGTCCGAGCCCTCGAGCTCGCGCAGGTGCGTGACCGCCGGTGCCCCCGAGCGGTAGGCGTCCGGACGCATGGAGGTCCAGAGCGTGTTCGGGACCACCAGTGGCCGCGCCAGGTCACGCTCGGACCCGGTCACGAGCGCCGAGGCGGCGGTGGCATCGGTGGCATCGGCGGCATCGGCGGCGGGGGACACGTCCGCCGCGAGGGCGTCGGGGGTGACGGCCTCGCCGGCACCGTCCGGGGTCAGCGCCACGACAGCACTCCCTTGCGCCACGCGTAGGCGAGCCCGAGCATCAGGATGCCGACGAAGATCAGCATGCTGATGAACCCGCTCAGCAGGAGGTCCTGGAACACGAGGGCCCACAGGAAGATGAACACGATCTCGATGTCGAAGGCCACGAACATCAGCGCGTAGATGTAGAACGAGATGCCGAAGCGGGCGTGGGTGTCGCCGTAGGTGTCGATCCCCGACTCGTACGGGTAGCCCTTGTGGGCGTCTCCGCGGGTTCGATGGGTGATCAGCCACGCCAGCCCGATAACCGCGAAGACGAACAGCGTGCCGATGAGGGCGAACCCGACGACGTACCAGATCCCGGTCACGTGGTCCTCGAGGTCGAGCGGGGCCGGGCGCAGATGAGCCGGTCCACGTTCGAGGTTGATGGCACTGGGCAGCAGGACCGCCGGATCTGGCGGCACAACTTTGCCATTCTAGCAGCGGGCCGGACCGCGGGGACCGGTCCGGACGGCCCGGTCCGCATGGCGTGGATCGGCGTCCGTACGGCCCTTCGGGGCACGAAATGAGCCTGCCGCGGGTAGCCCGACGTCCGCTACCGGCGCTCCGGAACGCCTGGCCTGTTCAGCCGCGGGCGCCGACACGCCCGTGGCGCGCCATGCCAGCCAGCGTGGTGTCCGGTGGCATCCCGCGACCGAAGGCCAGGACGCGGTATCTGCCCATGCCGCGCGTGTCCATCAGCCGCATCAACGCCGACCTGAGGAGGAGGGCGTCCTGCAGGCTCGCCCCCGGCCGCCGGAGCCAGGTATCGGTCAGCCCCGGGGTGCCTACGGTCGCGAGCAGCTCCGCCTGGGTGGTCTCGCCGAGCGGTCCCAGCCCGGCCCTGGCCGCCGCCGCGCGAACCGCCGCGAGGTCTACGGTCGCGGTGAGGTCCTGCCGCCCAACGTGCCGGAAGGGGTCGGCACCCACGGCGTGGCCTGCGAACGCGCGCAGCGTTCCGGTGGGCCGGGCGTGGCCGTGAAGGGCGGCCGGCTCATCGGCGTAATCGACCAGGACGACGATCCCCTTGCGGAGGTGGCGCGTGCCGTCCGCGAGCCACTCGTCGATCCCGAGGCAGACCTCCGTCACCTGGCCGTCGTCGAGGCTGACGCCTTCGACGGACAACCGCCCGGCCAGGGCCGGCAACGTCGGTTCGGCTTCCACGTTGACGAAGCGCCCGGACGCGTCGACGCCCACCAGCAGCTCCCGGACGCCGCCGGCCCGCCCCACCACGCGGTGCACCGGCAACGCGTCCAGCACCTCGTTCGCCACCACGGCACCCGTCTCGACCGGGATCACCGGAAGGTCGGCCGTCTCGATGTACCCGGCCAGCCCCTCCGCCGCCAGGCGGTCTCCGAACGCCGCCACCCGCCCCGCCTCGACCTCCACCGGGCGGTACCGGATCGCCTCCAGCAACGGCGATCCCAGGTCCCGGAGCCCGCCCAGCAACCCGGCCGCCAGCGCCCCGGACCCAGCACCCGGCTCGGTCACCGTGAACGGGCTCGGCCGGCCCATCGCTTCCCAGGCCTGCTCCAGCAGCCGCCCGATCGCCGCGCCGAAGATCGGGTGGGCCTCCGGCGCCGTGAGGAAGTCGCCCGCCCGGCCCGGCCCCGCGTCCGGGCGGCGGTAGTAGCCGTGACCCGGCTCGTACAGCGCCCGTTCCATGAACCGCGCGAACGTGATCGGGCCGCCGGCCGCGATCTCCGCCCGGATGGCGGCCACGAGTACCTCGTCCTCGCCCACGGCCTCGGGGTCCGGCAGGGGCTCGCGGCGGTAGCCGGGCTGGGCGAGGACGGGGCGGCCGGGGAGGTCGGTCATCGCTGCCCCGACATGGCCAGACGTGCGCCCGGCCCCACCAGGCCGTGCCCCCCGAGCAGGATCGGGACGCTCGCCTCGGCCGCGGCAGCGGTCAGCTCGGCCAGCCACGGGTCTCGGACACGGCCCGACAGCAGCAGGTCGCTCGCGAAGCGGTCCTCGGCCGGCGGCCAGCCGCGCTCGTCGGCGCCAAGCCGGTGCGCCAGGAGCACGCGGGAGTCCAGCAGTGCGCCATCGCACAGGGCGGCCACGTGCCGGCCGAGGCTGCCCGGGCCATCACGGTCGAGGAGCAGGCCAAGGATGCTGCGGGCCGGCCTCCGGTTCGGCCGGCCCACGAGCGCGCCCGCTGCTGCCGTCCGGAGGCCGCGCTCCTCGATCAGCGCCCGGGTCCTGGACCGGGTCTCGCGCTCCAGCCAGCGCAGGTCGGCCGACGCCATCCGGCCGGCGACCAGCAGCTCCGCACCGGGGTCCTCCGCGAGCGTCCGGAGCGCCGCCAGCCGTGCCCGGACAGCCTCCGCTTCGGCCTGTCCCGGGAGCGGCAGGTCGGCCGGGAGGCCCTGGGCCCCGTCGAGGAGCAGCAGGTCCAGGGGTGAATCGACGTCCATGGCCAGCCACCGCCTCGCCCGAAGGTCAGAGACCGGGATCCCGGCAACCTCCGCCAGCCAGCGCGGGAATGCGTTGTCCGATGCCAGCGCCTCCGGGAGGGACGGGAGCACGAGGTCCGCGCGGGCGAGGGCGATCGCGTCCGCCGAGTACCGGTGGTTCGCGAGAGCCGCCGGCCGCATGCCCGCGGCGGCCTGGACGAATGCACGACGGTCTGCGGGTGTCGCAAGGGGAAGGGAGCCCGCGCCGAGCACGACGAGGCCCGCGGGTCGCAGCTCCCCGTTCAGACGGCGGAGCCGCGTGCCGAATGGCGTATCGTCGGGCGGCTCCCGGCGGACAATGGCCGTGGCGGCACCGGCCTCGAGGAACCCGCGCCGGTGATGCTCCGCCAGCGCGTCGAGCGCCGCGTCGAGGACGCGTTCGAGCGGTCCGGCATCGGGGGCCAGGGCTGGGGCGAGGATCAGGACGGTGACCGGGGGCATACCCCCGAGTCTAGATCCCACGGGGTCTTGTCAAGCGAGCAGGAGGCCGTCGGCCGTGGGTCGGGTGCGGGCATACATCGGGCTCGGTGCCAATGTCGGCGATGCGGCGGGGACGCTGGCGGCGGCCGTGCATGCCCTGGCGGCTCTTCCCGGTGTCCGCCTGCGCGGCGTCTCGCGCCTGTACGCCACGGATCCGGTGGGTGTCCTCGACCAGCCGGAGTTCCGGAACGCGTGTGTCGCCCTGGACGTACCTGCGGGACCGGACGCCGGAACCGCCGCCTCCGCGCTGCTGGTCGCGCTCAAGGGGCTGGAGCGGGCGTTCGGGCGGCAGGTGCGCGAGCGCTGGGGCCCCCGCGAGGTGGACCTCGACCTCCTGGTCTTCGGGCGACACCGGGTGGCCATGGAGCGGCCGGCGGCCGGCCGGAGCCCGGATCCCGCGAAGGCGCTGCTCCCGCTCGTCGTACCGCATCGGGAAGCCCAGCACCGCCTGTTCGTGCTGGCCCCGCTATCCGACCTGGCGCCCGGGCTGGTGCCGCCGGGCTGGGGCGAGACGGTGGCCTCGGCGGCGGCCCGGCAGCAGTCCCTCGAGGGCGGAGACGCCGCGCACCCGATCGCGGCCTGGGACGGCGACGGCTGGCGGCCCTTGGGCTGACCGGTGAGCCGTGATTGCTAGAGACGCACGGCAGGCGGCCGCTCCCGATCGAACATGTGGACCGTGTCCACGAACCGGATCTGCTTGGTCTGGTAGGCCATCACCAGCGAATGCGTCCGCGCGCCGCCGCCGAAGAACCGCACGCCCTGGAGCAGCTCGCCCGGCGTGACACCGGTTGCCGAGAACACGAGGTGGTCGCCGGAGG
>DATCGK010000382.1:0-9267 GCA_036508975.1 Candidatus Limnocylindrales bacterium | reverse complement strand
CCATCCAGGACCTGCTGACGCTCGACTTGGAGCGGTGCAGCGACCCGTGCCTGACGCCGTTGATCCCCGTGGGCCAAGCGATCGTCCCGATGAGCAGCTTGATCGTGCCGGGGTCACCGCTCCGCAACTTCACGGCGCTGCTACAACTCGATCCCGGAAGGTTCGGCGTCGCGGGACGAGCGCTTGGGCAGCTCGGTATTGCCACTGTCAGCGAGACGCTCCGACGCGTGCCTGAAGCCCACGTCGCAACGAACGTGGATCTCGTCACCGTGACGGGCGTCCGTGTCGGCGACCTTGACGTCGTGCTCGTCGACCCAGCAAACCGCTGCCTCGTAATCTTCGAGGTCAGTTGGCAGATCGGTCCCGATGGCGGGTTCGAGGTGGGCAAGGCCGAGCGCAAAGCAGTCGAGAAACGCGCGCAGGTGAGCCACAACCGCGCGCACCTGGCTGCTGGTACGGCTCGCGCCGAGTGGCCGCCTGGCTGGCCGGACATAACGGGGTTTCGACCCGGTGGTATGTCCTGACCCGGGACGTGCTACCGCTCGCACCAGTGGAGGACGAGATTGTGCTCCGCTCACACCAGATGGTGGACCAGATGCTGCCGACAGGCGCTTCGCTGGAGGATCTGGTCGGGCTCTTGGACGACCCACCGGTTCCGCCCGAGGAGTTGACCGAGCTCCGGGAGGCGCGCATCAAATTCGGCCAGTACCTCATCCACTACAACGGAGTTGCCCTGTAGGCCACGCAGGGCAGCCGCGGGGCCTCCGCGAACCAAGGCAGTCGCGCCGTTGCCCGGAACAGGGGCGGCTCGATCGCTGGGGTTGGAACCTTATGATCGAGCGGCTGCCTCGAGGATCGCGCGCAGGTCGCTCTCGTGCTCGGCGTAGTGGTCGAGAGTCTCGCCGAGGAAGAACGTCATGTGCGTGGGGTGCTTCACCCACCGGGACTCGGGAACGACGGTGAGGTAGCCGCGCAGCTCGCCGGCCACGGTGCGGAACCGCTCGCGGACCTCCGTGATCGGCATCGCCCGGAAGCGGGCGATGGCCTCCGCATTGATGCGATCGCCGGCATCGGGCGTCGCGTCCCAGTCGGCATTGAGCCGGTCCATCGCCGGGCTGTGCTCCCCCATCGCCAGCTCCTTCGCGGCGGCGAGCGCCGCTTCCTGCCAGACGACGAGGTGGCCCATGAGGTCGCGACCGCTCCAGCCGCCCGCGGCCTGCACAGGACGGTCGAGCTGTTCGTCACTAAGCGCGTCGAGCGCTTCGTAGGGCCGGAACGCGTCGCGCTCGTCCTCGAGGAACGAGAGGGCGTCAAGATACATGGCAGAGCCCTCGTGATTGCGCGGCGACACACATAGTCTGGAGCAGGTTCGTCTCCCCGAAGAAGTACTCCTGGTGCGTCCTGTGCTTGATCCAGCGGGCCTCGGGAACGACCGTGAGGTATCCCCGCAGCTCTCCCGAGACGGTGCGGAACAGCTCACGGACCTCGGCGAGCGGCATCACGCGGAAGCGGGCGATCCCCTCCTCGTTCATCGCGTCGCCCGCTCCGGGGGATGAGCTCCACTGGGCCTCGAGCCTGTCCATGGTTGGGCTCTGCTCCCCCATCGCGAGCTCCTTCGCGGTGGCCAGGGCGGCCTCCTGCCACAGGATCAGGTGGCCCATGAGGTCCCGGCCGGACCAGCCTCCGGCTGCGGCGACCGGGATGTCCAGCTGTTCGTCGTTCAGCGCGTCCAGCGCTTCGTAGGCGCGAAAGCCGTCGCGCTCGTCTTCAAGAAAGGAGAGGGCGTCGAGGTACATGCCCGCATCGTAACCCCGGGCCGCTAGACCGAGACGGGCTCGCGGTACTCCCCGAAGACCTCGCGCAGGACCCGGCACTGCTCGCCGACGGTCGCGTATGCCTCCGCGCAGCGCAGGAAGTACGGCATCAGGTTCGTCTCGCTCGACTCCGGCCGGGAGGCCGCCTCGCGCAATCCCTCGAGCGCCGCGCCGACCGCCTCTGCATCCCGCTCCGCCCGCGTCCTGGCCAGCCGGGCCAAGTGCCGTTCCTGGGAGCCCGCGGGCACCTGGAGCACGGGCACCCGGATCGGCTCGGCGTTCTGGTACCGGTTGACGCCGACGACGATCCGCTCGCCCGCGTCGAACTCGCGCTGGTAGCGGTAGGCGGCGTCGGCGATCTCCCGCTGCGGGTAGCCCTCCGCGATCGCCTTGACCATGCCGCCGCGGGCGTCGATCTCGTCCAGGTAGCGCCAGACCTCGCGCTCCACGCGGTTGGTCATCGACTCCACGAACCACGATCCCCCGAGCGGGTCGACGGTCGAAGCCACGCCCGTCTCCTCGGCCAGGATCTGCTGCTGGCGCAGCGCGAGGAGAGCGGCCTCCGCGGTCGGCACCGCGAGCGCCTCGTCGTACGCGTCCGTGTGGAGGCTCTGGGTCCCGCCGAGGATGGCGGCCAGGGCCTGCGTGGCGACCCGGGTGAGGTTGTTGAGCGGCTGCTGGGGGGTGAGCGACACGCCCGCGGTCTGGGTGTGGAAGCGCATCCAGGCCGAGCGCTCCTGCACGGCGCCGTAGCGCTCGCGCATCAGCTTCCACCAGATCCGCCGGGAGGCCCGGAACTTGGCGATCTCCTCGAAGAAGTCGCTGTGGCTGTTGAAGAAGAACGACAGGCGGGGCGCGAAGTCGTCCACGGCGAGCCCCCGGGCCATCGCCGCCTCCACGTACGCCATCCCGTCGGCGATGGTGAACGCCAGCTCCTGCACGGCCGTCGAGCCGGCCTCCCGGATGTGGTAGCCGCTGATCGAGACCGTGTTCCACCTCGGCAGCTCGCGCGTCCCGAACTCGATGGTGTCCGTGACCAGCCGCATGGACGGCGCGGGCGGGAACAGGAACTCCTTCTGGGCGACGTATTCCTTGAGGATGTCGTTCTGGATCGTGCCCTCGAGGGCGGCACGCGGCACGCCGCGCTTCTCGGCCGCCGCGATGTACATCGCCCAGATCGGCGCCGCCGGGGCGTTGATCGTCATCGACGTGCTCACGCGATCGAGCGGCAGGCCCGAGAGCAGGACCTCCATGTCCGCGAGGCTGCTGACCGCCACGCCGCACGTCCCGAACTCGCCCTCGGCCTCCGCGTCGTCGGTGTCGTAGCCGTACAGCGTGGGCATGTCGTAGGCGATGGACAGGCCGGTCTGGCCGGCGTCGAGCAGCTGGCGGAACCTGGCGTTGGTGTCCTCCGCGCTGCCGAAGCCCGCGAACATGCGCATCGTCCAGGGCCGCGAGCGGTAGCCCGTGGGGTGGATGCCGCGCGTGAACGGAGGCTCACCCGGCAGGCCGACGTCGCGGAGGGGATCGAAGCCCACGTAGGAGCCCGTGCCAGGGCGGAGCGGGTCGCCGTGGTGGTCGACGGCGGTGGGGCCGCCGGGACCCTCCGACCCGTCCCAGTTCCACGGACCGTAGAGCCCCTCGACGAGGATGTCACCCAGCGTGACGAAGCGGTCGCGGCGCTCCGGCAGGCGCTCCAGGGAGGGCTGGAGGCGCTCGATCCGCCAGGCGTGCCGCCGTTCGGCCCAGGCGTCGGGACGGTCGCTCATCGTCGGCCGACTCTAGCACGCGGCTCGGGCCGGTCTTTGCCGCTCTGCGGCGGGCCCGTGCGCTGGATGCCGGGCGCGTCGATCGAGGGCCATGGCGACGAGCCCGTCGGACGTCAAGCGACGGAGCCATGGCCGCGGCGCAGGGGCGGCGTCAGGCCGTGCGGTGCCTAGTCCGTCCCCGTCTTCTCGGTCGCGGGCGGCACGAGCCCGCAGTCGGGCGTGGTGCAGAGTTCCAGCCCCAGCTGGGCCAGGCCCTCGGCCACGGGCGTGAACCCGAGGTTGCCGCCGAAGCTGCGACTCGTGACCCCGGCCGGGATCCCCCGCACGAGGACCGCGCCGCCGGAGTCGCCGGTCGCCACCGGGATGTGGGCGGCGATCATGCACGGGAAGAAGCTGCCATCCTCGTTCGCCGGGAAGAGGTTCTGCCCCTTGTCGGCCACCGTTCCGCTCCGGTAGAGGTTGCGGCCGTCGATCTCGACCTGGTCGCCGATCGCGATGTCGGCGCAGGCGAGCGGCCGCGTGCCGGGCGGGATGACCCGGTAGCCGGCCGTGCCCAGGTCCACGACGTTCAGGTGTCCCCACGGGATGCGGTCGGGCGCGACCACCAGGTAGTTCAGGTCGGACGCCGCGCAGGTGTGCCCGGGATACGGGCACGAGGCATCCCGTGCCGGCGGACCGAAGACGCCGCGCACGGTGGTGCCGTCCGGGTCGTAGGCCACGGTGCCCTCGCTCGTGCAGTGACCGGTGGAGGTGAGCACGATCGTGTCCCCGTAGCGGGCGTAGAACCCGCCGGAACAGTAGCCCCAGAGCTGCTGGCCGGCCAGGACCGGCGGGTCGTACACGGGGGTGGTGCGCCGCGGCCGCAGGGCGGCGCTCGCGATCGAGAAGCAGCCGAACCCGAGCAGCAGGCCCGCCAGGACGACGATGAGAAGACGCAGGGCGCGGACCCGCGCCGGCGCCCCAGTCCTCGACCCTCGAGTCACCGTCACTACACGCTCAGGAGAGGGTCGCACACGCGGACCCGGTGAGCAGATCATCGGTGGCGATCACCGACGGCACAACCCTGACCATCGGCCCCTCTCGATCGGGAGACGCTGTCCAGGGCTCCGCAAGACGCGGGCGTCCGTACACCCACTCCCGACCCGGACGGTGTCCCGGCCGGACCCTCGCAACCCCGGATGAGGAGAAGTCCCTAGCGGATCCGATGGTCGCTGCCGGGTCTCGTCCGATGGTCCGGGCGTTGCCAGCATGCGCCTGACCATCGCCACACCCGGGCCCCGTACGCGCGGCCCATTGAGTTCCCCGGCGCCCGCCCGTACGGTGGCGGTGCGTTCGAAACGCGCCGACCCACGACCAACCGGGGGAAACCTGGGGCGTCGGTCACGGGCCGGAGGGCCGGACGACCCGGCCGTCGGGGACGCTCGACGGCACGGGGGCACCGCGTCCCCGGCCACGAGCCGAGTAACCAAGGCATACCGGCCAGCAGGCCCGGGCGTGGGGCGGCTGCACTGATCGAGCCTGAGCACCCCCGGGTCCCCCCGGGGGTGCTTTCATGTCCGGCACGGGTGCCCGGCCATCGCTCCCCGGCCGATCGCGCCCCGACCGTCGCCCGTCGCCGTTACCGGAACGGGTTGGACTGCCAGCCCGGCCGCGCCGGCCGGTCCGGCCGCCGGATCCCGCGCCGGTCCAGCTCCTCCGCGATCACGCGGGCCGCCATCGCGAGGTCCGGGTCCCGGGTCATGGTTCCCGCCAGCCAGTCCACGTAGGAGGGCTCGAACGCGACGATCTGGCCCAACGTGTGCCCGTGGAACTTGCCGAAGGTGACCTCGCGCTCCAGGGCCTCCTCGACCGTCGGCGGCTCCACCGGAACGTGCCCGGCGAGGCGACCCCGCTCCATCGGCCCGGACGGCTGCGAGGCACGGAGCTCCGAAGTCGAACGACCCGAGCGGAACGGCGGCTGGCCCGTGAGCGGCATCCGGACCCCCGGCGGCGTGGTGGTCTGGTTGCGGGGCCGGACCGTGCCGCTGAGGTCCAGGCGACCGGTGACGGGGGTGGTTCGAGGCGGCGGAGGCGGCCCCCCGGCGCGGCTACCGCGGGTGCCCCGGCCCGGATCGCCCGTGCGGGCACTACCGGGGGCGCCTGCGGGGGCGCGCGGGCTCGGCCCGCCTTCCCGGGTCTCGCCGGCCCTCGTCAGCGCCGCGTAGGCCGTGTTGATCTCCGCCATCCGGCGGGTCGCACGCTGGACGGCCCCGGGGTCGTCTGCCGTCAGGTCCGGGTGGTGACGACGGGCGAGGGATCGCCAGGCAGCCTTGATCGCATCGGGCGATGAGCCGGGCTCGACGCCAAGGACGGCATGGGGATCCTTGTGGGGCACGCGGCGAGTGTAGCCCGCGGCGTCGAGGTGGCCCTGATCACAGGGGGCCGACATGGGCTCCATCGCACATTGCACGCTCACACCGCACGTGCATCGTGACCCCTCGCATTTGACAACGGCCGCCAGCCGCGGTCCGATGGAACCGATGGTTCCGATTCCCACCGCCCGCCGCGCCGGCGCCGCCGCCCTTGCCGCCCTGCCCGTGGCGCTGGCGTACCGGTTCGCGCTCATCTACCGCGTCCGCGCCGGGTACCCGCGCCGGCATCCGTCCATCTGGACGCCGGATGCCCTCGGCCTCCCCTACGAGACGCTGGACGTGCCGACGACGGACGGCCTCCGCCTGCCGGCCTGGTTCATACCCGCCGGATCCGGCCGCGCCCCGGGTGTGGTCCTCGTCCACGGCTGGGAATCCGCGCGCGACCGGACGCTTCCCCAAGCGCTGGTGCTTCATGCGGCTGGCTTCCACGTCCTCACGTTCGACGTGCGCGGCCACGGAGCGAACGATCCGGAGACATTGCCGATGTCCGTCGGCGAGTTCGCGGCCGACGCGAGGGCAGCCGTGGCAGCGATGACGGCCCGTCCGGAGGTATCGCGGGTAGCGGTCCTCGGTCACTCCATGGGGGCGGCCGGCTCCCTGGTGGCTGCCGCCGCGGACCCGGATATCGCCGCCGTCATCGCGGTGGCCACGCCCGCCGACCCATACCGTCTCACGCGCCAGACGTTCCGCCTCGCTCGCCTCCCCATCCCCGATCCCATCGCCTGGCCGCTGGCCTGGCTCACGACGCGAGTCTACCTGCGGCCTCGGGGCCACACGATCGAGTCGGTGAACGCCACGCGCGCCGTCCGCGAGATCGCCGTCCCCGTGATGCTGGTCCACGGCGACCAGGACGGGGTGGTCCCGGTCGGACAGCTCGCCCAGCTGGCGGCCGCCCGCCGCGCCGCCCGTCCGCACGCGGTGACCGAGACGCTGGTGGTCGCCGGCGGACGCCACTCCTGGCTCTACGAGTTCCCGGCCTACCGCGCGGCCATCGCGCGCTTCCTCGCCATCACCCTTGGCGGGGCGGTGCCGCCCGATGAGGCCGCCGCCCTGGCCGAGGCGGTGCCGGCCGTCCGCCTGCCCGAGCCGGAGCGCCTGACTGCGCTGGACGAGGAGCCGGGCGGCTTCCGCTCGCTGGCGCGGATCTTCCAGCCCCGTGGGCGGTTCGGTGCCCGCGGCGCCTCCGAGGCCCCGGCCGCCCGCGGCGCCTCCGAGACCCCACCTGCCCCGGCCGCCGCCGACGGCCCAACCTCTCTGCCTGCCGCCATCCCCGAACCTGGAGCCCCCACCCGATGACCACTTGGGACGCCGTCCACGACAAGCGTGCCGTGCGCGAATTCGCTGCTCGACCGCTGGAGCCCGGACATCTGGAGCGCATCCTCGCCGCGGGCCGTCGCGCCCACAGCTCCAAGAACGAGCAGCGCTGGGGGTTCGTCGTCGTGCAGGACCGGGCGAACCTGCAGGCGCTGGCGGAGACCGGACCCTACGCCGGCCACATCGCCGGGGCGGCGGCAGCCATCGCCCTGGTCACGCCAGACCCTCGGGCGGCAGATGCGCCGCTGAGCATCACCTGGGACCTGGGTGGGGCCGCGGCCCAGATGCTGCTGGTCGCCTGGGAGCTCGGCATCGGGAGCTGCCCGGCGACCGTCTATGACCATGCCCTTGCCCAGGCGCTCCTCGGCTACCCGGACGGGATGCATTGCGAGTTCATCCTCTCGTTCGGCTACCCGGCGGACCCCGCCGTCCTCACGAAGCCGAACCGGCCCGGCGGCCGCCGGCCGTCGGAGGACGTGGTCCACGAGGAGCGTTGGTAGACGGCGGCCCGCATTGGCCACGCATCGGGCACGGGGCCTCCGCGTTGCCCTCTAACTCGAGACGCCCCCGGGCCACTCGCCGTCATCGAGATCGACGTCCAGCGTCGCGATCAGGCCCTCGTCGCCCCCCACCGGCCGCTCCGGGGCGGGCGCCCCCTCGGCCATGTACGAGCCCACCGCGACGTCCAGGCCCACGTCCCCGCCCGCCTGCTCGGAAAGCAGCCACTTGTGCTCGAGCACGTCGCAGTACGCCTGCACGAGGTCCCGATCGGGGCCCACCAGGCGGGCGATCCGGGCCTGCGTCGGCCGGTAGACCTCCCGCAGCCAGCGGTCCGCCGCCTCCTCGGGCGCCACGTCGCGCTGCTCGTGGAACTCGAGCCAGGCGCCGTACTCCCCGAGGTCGTGGAGCAGGATGCGCGCCTGCCCCTCAAGCGCGCGGAGGCGCGTCCGCCGCTCCAGCTCGTTGGCGTGGTACCGGCGCGTGGTGACCGAGGTCAGCAGCCGCACGGCGCCCTTCGGGCCCACCGGGTCCACCGCGATGTCGACGCTGAAGCCCAGGTCGTTCAGGCGCCGCAGCCGGGTCCGGATGGCGCGCCGGTCGCCCGGGATCATCTCCGGCTGGTCGTGCAGCTCGCTCCATACCGCCTCGTAGCGGACCCGCACCGATTGAGCGGCGTCGATCGCGGCGTCGGCGTCGTCCGGGCGGCCCTGGTAGGCGGCCAGGTCCGCGAGGCCGAAGGCCACGTTCTCCACCAGGATGTCGAGATCGAACCGGCGCTGGCCGTCCGAGAGACCCGGGTGGACCTCGCTGGTCTCCGCGTCCACGAGGTAGGCCTGGATCCGGTCGCCATCGCGCCGGAACAGGGTGTTCGACAGCGAGCAGTCGCCCCAGTACACGCCGCCTCGATGGAGGTCCACCAGGAGCAGGGCCATGGCGTCCAGCAGCCGCTCGCGGTAACCGGAGCTGACCGGCCGGAACCGCATCAGCAGGCGCCGGTACTGCATCGAGTGGCGCAGGTACTCCGTGACCAGGATCGCGTCACCGCGACCCGGCCGCTCGGCCAGGCCCACGGCCCGGACGGACGGCAGGCCGGCGTCCTCGAGGTGGCGCAGGACCCCGAACTCACGGTTCGCGACCCCCGCGGGCAGCTCCTTGAGCGCGTAGACGATGCCGCCCGAGACGAGGAAGCGGACGAGGTGCCGCGACGGCCCGACGGGCAGCTCCCGGAAGCGGTGGTCTGCGGGGTCCCAGCGATCGAGCGGCTTCTCCCACGGCAGGTCCAGGAGGGCAGCGACCTCGTCGCGGAGGCGGAGGCGCGGGAACATCAGGCCCCCGTGGCGGGAGGTGGTGCGGGAGTGACCCAGCGGGTCAGGGGCGTTTGCGCAGGTAGGCCGCGACGCCCGCGTCGTACCCGAGCGATTCGAACAGCTTCCGGGCATCCGGCCGGTGGTGGCCGGC
>DATCGK010000381.1:0-7903 GCA_036508975.1 Candidatus Limnocylindrales bacterium | reverse complement strand
CAGCATGGCGCCGGCCAGACCGAGCACGGCGAGCGGACGTGTCGGGGCGCGGTGCATGGTGGACATGGTCTCTCCCTCTCTCGGGCCCGTGTGACGCTGGTGGCGCACAGACCCGTCCGCGGATCGTACCCGACCGCCGGTCCTTCCCGTCCCGAGACCGACGTACTACGCGGGTTCCACCACTGGGAAGCCCTCCCGCTCCGCCGCGCGGGCGAGCCGCTCGTCGAGCGTGACGAAGGGGAGCGAGCGAGGGTCGCCATCGGCCGCGACGATGGCCGCGGCGAGCTGGAGAGCATCCGCTGCCCGGAGGGGGTGGGTCCGGAGCAGGCGCTCGGCTGTCTTGCGGATGCGCGCGACCGGCTGGATCTCGACCCAGGACGCCGCCAGTGACTGGAGGTTGTCGATGGCAGCAACGAGCTCGGTCGTCGTGATCTCGCCCTCGCGCTCGAGACGCGTGAACGCGGACACGCACTCGACGCCGGTGCCCCACCATACGGCGAGCTCCTGGTCCCGCTCCGCCTCGCCGCCGACGGCCGCGCTTGCGGTTTGGTGGACCAGCAAGGGCACGATCGCCGAGGCGTCCCAGAATCTCATCGACCCTCGCGCCGTTCTTCGAGGAGATACTCCACGGCGATGTTGCCGCCGCCACGGGGCGTCGGCCCGGGCGTCCGGAGGAGCTCGAGCGGCACCTTGCCCCTCCCGCGCTTGATGATGCCAGCGCGCTCCAGGCGAGCCAGCCGATCGTCCACCTCCACGTGCGCGCTCATGGGTTCGATCACGGCGACCGGCACCCCCCTGTCCGTGACGACGACGGACTCGCCGGCCTTCACGCGGTCGATGATCGCGCTGAGCCCGTTCTTGACCTCTGTGATGGTCGCGGTCTCCATGATGGCTAGAATGGCCAGATCGGGATGGCCTGTCAAGTCCCGAAGCAGGGCTGGCCCGAAGCAGGGCCGGTCGATCCGGGCGAGCCCTCAGGCGACGCCGTTTGCCACCCCGACCCCCAACGGGACGGTTCGCCGGGCAACTCGTTCCAGCCCGTCGGCCAGCGCGGCACCCAGCAGCCGCGACAGCTGGTCCCACTCGATCAGGAACCCGTCGTGGCCCTTGGTGGTCTCGATCTCGCGATAGCCGGCGTCCACGCCCGCTGCCGCCGCCTCGCCGACGAGCAGCCGCACCTGGTCCGGGCCATAGAGGAGGTCCCCTTCGATGCCGATTCCGGTCAGCCCGGTCTCCGCCGCCGCGATGGCCCGCAACGCCTCCACGATCCCGCCTCGGTCCCGCCCGATGTCGTGGCCGTCCATGACCCGGACGAACACGGCGTAGGTCTCGGGATCGAAGCGGTCCAGGATCTTGCGGCCCTGGTGATCGAGGTAGGAGACGACGGCGAAGCGGCCGTCGACCTGGATGTTGCGGCCGAAGCGGCCGTCGAAGTCGGCCTCGGAGCGGTAGGTGGTCATCGCGAGCTGGCGGGCGATGGCCAGACCCTCCAGGCCCAGCCGGTCAACGAGCTTCAGCTGGATGTGGTTCCAGGCGATGGCGAGGGGACCGGTGGCGGCGGGGGCCCCGATCGGCACCACGTGGCCCACCGCGGCCGGCCGCTCCAGCGCGACCTCCAGGGCCACCATGCCGCCAAGACTGCCCCCGGCGGCAAGGGCGAACGACTCGATGCCGAGATGGTCGGCCAGGCGCCAGATCGCGCGGGCCTCATCCCGCGCGGTCGGCTGGGGGAACGTCCGGCCCCAGGCTTCGCCGGTTGCCGGGTTGACGGAGGTGGGGCCGGTGGACCCGTATCGGCCGCCGAGCAGGTTGGCGCACAGGACCCCGACCTTCGTCGTATCGAAGACCCTGCCGGGCCCGATGAGCGGCGCCCACCAGTCGCCGGCTGCGTCTGCGGACCCGGTGAGCGCGTGGACGACCAGGACCTGCGGCGCACCCGGGCCGTGCCCATCGTGCCGGTAGGCCATGGTCAGGGGCAGCGTTCGGGAATGGGCCTGGACGCCGGCCTCCAGGGCAAAGGCCCCAAGATCGGCGGCCTCGATCCGTCCGGTCCCGAGGGGAGGCCGGGCGGGCTGGGGATCAGGTTCGGCGCGGGTCGCCGGGGAGGCGTGCTCCCCGGGCTGACACGTGGCATCCGGCGACATGGCCATTCTCAGAGGACCGCGGGCTCGCGCTCGGCCGAAGCGTCGGTCGCGGCGCGCAGCGCCTGGTCCAGGTCGGCGAGGATGTCGTCGATGTGCTCGATGCCGATCGAGAGCCGGATGAGGTCCGGGGTGACGCCGGCGCTCACCTGCTCCTCGTCGCCCAGCTGCTGGTGGGTGGTGGAGGCCGGATGGATGATCAGGCTCTTCGCATCGCCCACGTTGGCCAGCAGGCTGAACAGCTTGACGTTATCGATCAGCGTCCGGCCGGCGTCGACGCCGCCCTTGATGCCGAAGGTGATCATGCCGCCGAAGCCGCCGTTGAGGGTGCGCTTTGCGATCTCGTGCGTCGCGTGCGAGGCGAGGCCCGGGTAGTTGACCCACTCGACCTCGGGGCGGTCCTGGAGCCACTGGGCCACGGCGAGCGCGTTCTCGCTATGGCGCTGGATGCGCAGGGGGAGCGTCTCCAGACCCTGGATCAGCTGCCAGGCGTTGAACGGGCTGAGCGCGGCGCCGAGGTCCCGGAGGCCCTGGACGCGGAGCTTGAGGATGTACGCGAGCGGCCCGAACGCCTCCGTGTACGACACGCCGTGGTAGGACGGATCCGGTGCGACGAAGTCCTCGTGGAAGCGCGGGGAGGCGGCCCAGTCGAACTTGCCCGAGTCCACCACCACGCCGCCGATGACGGTGCCGTGGCCGCCGATCCACTTGGTGGCCGAGTGGATGACGATGTCGGCACCGAGCGCGATGGGCTGGCAGAGGAGCGGGGCGAAGGTGTTGTCCACGATGACCGGCACGCCCGCCGCGTGGGCGACGTCGGCCACGGCCCGGATGTCCGCGACGTCCAGCCGCGGGTTGCCGATGGTCTCGAGGTACACGGCGCGGGTGTTCTCGTCGATGGCGGCCGCGTAGTTGGCCGGGTCGCTGCCGTCGACGAAGGTCGTGGTGATGCCGAGCTTGGGCAGGGTGTAGTGGAACAGGTTGTATGTCCCGCCGTAGAGGCTGGAGCTGCTGACGATGTTCTGGCCGGCGCGGGCGAGGTTGAGGATGGCCAGGGTCTCGGCGGCCTGCCCCGACGCGAGGCCCAGGGCCCCGACGCCGCCCTCGAGCGCCGCGACGCGCTCCTCGAACACGCCGGTCGTCGGGTTCATGATCCGGGTGTAGATGTTCCCGAACTCCTGGAGCCCGAACAGCCTGGCGGCGTGGGCGGCGTCATCGAAGACGTAGGAGGTCGTGGCGTAGATCGGGACGGCGCGGGCCTTGGTCGTGGGGTCCGGGACCTGGCCGGCGTGGAGGGCCTGGGTCTCGGGGCGTAGGGTGCCGAGGCCGTTCGGGTCGAAGCTCATCTCGTCTGTTCTCCGGGGGTTTGTCGTGGGGTTTCGGGTGGTCTGGACGTCGAGGGGCCCTGTGGGGTCGAGCTCGGCGGCTACCCGTCGCTTGTGGCCGGAGAACAGAGAAGCCGCGAACCCATTGCTGGTTCGCGGCCCCGGGACCTCGGCTCCGAGATCCCCGCTGTCACATGCTGACGGTCAGCGCGGAGAAACTCGGCGCCCGTCCTCCGAACGACGGGGCCGCCCACGCATGCACATCAACCAGGAGACAGTGGTGTGGCTCATCTGGCCGCGAAGGATGGGGGACGAGGCGGGTTGTCGTCAAGTCCGGGGTCGCGCTCAGTGACGGCCGCAACCGAAATGCAACGGTCGGGAGCTGGGCCGGCAGCCCTGGTCCTCGCCGCAGCCCCGTCGCGTTCGGCCGCATGGGTACCACGTTTACCGGGTGCCGCCGGGTACGAAGAAGGCCCACCGTTGCCGGCGGGCCTCCCTGCGGCGGGGAGCGTGAAGCGCGGAGCTGGAGCCCTGGGTCAGCCGCCGGTGGCCGGCGAGGCAGAGGCGTTCGGCGCGCCTGCGCCACCCATCCCGCCACCCATCCCGCCACCCAGGCCGAGACCCTTCATGAAGCCGCGGCCGAGGGCTCTGAGCTCGTCGAGCGTGATCTTGCGGTCGTCCATGAGCGAGGTCATCTGGCGCAGCGGGCTTTCCGCGGGGAGCTGGTCCAGCTCCGCCTTCGTGATGACCCCGTCGGACAGGAACCCGCGGAGCTGTGCCCGGGCGGCCTGGCGGGCTGCCCTGAGCGCCTGGCGGTCCGCCTGCCGCGCCGCACGGTCCGCCTGTCGCGCCGCGCGTTCGGCCTTGAGCGCGTCAAGGATCGAGGCCTCCTGCGCCGCGGTGATCGTCCCCTTGTTGACCAGCCCGTCGAGCACACCCGCGAGAACCGTCACGCGAGGGGGCTTTACGACGCCGGCCGACGGCGCGGGCGTGGGGCTCGCGGCCGCGGGCACGAACCCGCCGCCCGGAGCCGGGGAGCCGCCCCCGGATGTCGCCACGGCGGCGCCGGCGGCACCCACCAGGAGCAGCCCCGCAAGCGGGACGACAAGGGTCTTGCTGAGCTTCACGAGCAACCTCCGGTCAGAACGCACCGTGATACGCACGAAGTGGATGCCTACAGGCTCGGCCCCTCGGCTGAGGCTTCGCCGGGATCAGGCTGTGAGCTGCCTGTGAATGGGAGCCATGCCCGAAACGTCGCACCGCCGCCGGGCGTTGCCTCGTGCCACAGCTGCCCGCCGTGCGCCACGACGATGGACGCCACGATCGACAGCCCGAGGCCGGCGCCGCCGCGCTCCCGCGAGCGGCCGGGATCGGCGCGGTAGAAACGATCGAAGACACGCGGTGCGTGCTCGGGATCGATGCCGGGACCGTGATCGACCACGCGCAACTCGGCTCCGGCGCCATCCCGCTGGAGGATCACCTCCACGGGCGTCCCGGCCGGCGTGTGGACCCGCGCGTTGGCCAGGAGGTTGCCGACGACCTGGCGCAGCCGATCCTCGTCGCCGACGAGGAAGAGCCCGGGCTCGATCGCACCGACCAGCGGACGCGACGGCTCCACCGCCCGCGCATCGGAGACGGCGTCCTCGCAGATCCGCGACAGGTCCACCGCGTCCCGGCGGAGCTGCCGACCCTGGTCCAGGTGCGCCAGCAGCAGCAGGTCGTCGACGAGCGAGCCCATCCGGCGGCTCTCGGTCCCGATCCGCTCCATCGCTGCGTCCAGCGCCGCGGGCTCCGCAAGGCCGCCCGCGCGGTACAGGTCGGCATAGCCGCGCACGGCCGTGAGCGGCGTCCGAAGCTCGTGCGAGGCGTCGGCCACGAACCGCCGCAGCCGGTCCTCGCTGCGCGCCTTCGCGTCGAGCGCCGCGCGCTGCTCCCCGAAGGCGTCCTCGACCTGGTCGAGCATCAGGTCGAAGGCGGTGCCAAGCCGCCCGACCTCGGTGTCGTCGTGCGGGACGCCGGCTCGCTGGGAGAGGTCCCCATCGGCGATCCGTTCGGCAGTGCCGGCGATCCGCTCCAGCGGCAGCAATCCATGCCGGACAACGAGCCACGCGAGCAGCAGCAGCCCGGCGATCGTCACCCCGCCGATCAGCAGCAGGACCCGCACGAGCGTCCCCGTCGTCTCATCGACGCCGGCCAGGGGTGCGGCGATGACCACGGCCGCACCATTCCGGCCCTGCGTGACGAGGACGTGGTACCAGATCGATCCATCGACCGACGGCACGTCCATGATCTGGCCGTAGACCGAGGCCGGCACGCCACCGGCCCATGCGGGGAGCGCGGGCAACGGGTCGGGGCTGTCCGGGAAGCCCGACGGCAGCGCCAATGTCACGACGCCCTGGCGATTGAGCCGGATCACGGCAAGGCTGCGGCCGGCCCCTCCGTCGGCCCCGGTCAGGTTCATCATCCGCTGCATCGGCGTGGCCGAGGCGGCGAGCGTCTGCAGCTCGCGATCCACGCGCTCGAGCAGGCCGGCCCGCGTCAGGCTCACGAGCAGGACGCCCGCGGCGAGCAGCGCGACCGTGAGCATGGTGCCCAGCGCGACCACGAGGCGTGTTCGCAGGCTCATGCCGCCCGTCCGCGCATGCTGCCGGTTCGTCCGCACGTGACGGCCGGTCCGCCCGAAACCACCCGTCTGCTCATGCCGCCGGTCCGTCCGCCCGCAGCACGTATCCGAACCCGCGAACGGTCCGGAGAAGCGGGGGCTCCCCACCCTCCAGCTTGCGTCGCAGGTAGCTCACGTACGTCTCGACAACGTTGTCCTCGCCATTGAAGTCGTACTGCCAGACGTGGTCCAGGATCTGCTGCTTCGAGAGCACCCGTTCCGGGTTAAGCAGGAAGTAGCGGAGGAGCCGGAACTCGGTGGGGGACAGGTCCACCTCGCGGCCGGCGCGCCAGACCTGGTGGCGGTCCTCGTCCATCTCGAGGTCCCGGTAGCGCAGTCTGGGGGCATCCTGGCCGGCGGCGCCCCCGCGGACGCGCCGCAGCAGGGCGCCGATCCGGAGCGTGAGCTCCTCGAGCGAGAACGGCTTGGTGACGTAGTCGTCGCCACCACGGACGAAGCCGGTGACCCGGTCGTCCTCGGAGTCGCGCGCGGAGAGGAAGATCACCGGGACGAAGTCGCGCGCGGCGCGGAGCCTGCGGCAGACCTCGAAGCCGTCGATGTCGGGGAGCATGACGTCCAGCACGACGAGGTCCGGGGCGGCCGTGGCGGCGGCTTCCAGGGCAGCGAAACCCGTGGCGGCGGTCGTCACCTGGTAGCCCATGTAGCGCAGAGCGGTGGCGAGCAGCTCGGTGATGGACGGTTCGTCGTCCACGACGAGGATATGCGCAGGTCCCGCGGGCGCGGCGTGCATGGCCCTATCTCACGCTTCGATCCTGTGAGGTTGCTGTGAGTATGCGGTGAAGTGGGCCCGTCACACGGCCCGCTGGGGGTGCCCGGTCGTGCGTGGGCGCCGCTCGGGCGGCGACCTGTCAACACTGGCTCGCTCCATACCAGCCCGACCGCCCCGACCGCCGCCCGCGACGCCCACTCACGCCAGCGCCGCCCCGCGCGACACCCGGTGACACCGCTGTGCCCAGCCCGCATCATCCACACATGTCGAACCTGCCCGCCTCGTTCCGTGCCTACGTCGTCGACCGCCCCGAGGGCGGCGCCTTCTCCCGCGGTCTCCGCGAGATGGCGCCATCCGACCTGCCGCCGGGTGAGGTCACCGTCCGTGTCGAGTGGTCAGGCGTCAACTTCAAGGACGGCCTGGCTGCCCGCGAGGACGGCCGCGTCGCGCGTGGCTACCCGCTGGTTCCGGGCATCGACCTCGCCGGCACCGTGGTCGCCTCGGACGACGATGCGTTCCCGGAGGGATCGAAGGTGCTCGCTCACGGTTACGACATCGGCGTTGCGCGCCACGGTGGCTACGCGGAGCTGGCGCGGGTGCCGTCGGGATGGACGGTGCCGCTGCCCGATGGACTGACCGCCCGTGAGGCGATGGAGATCGGCACCGCCGGGTTCACCGCTGCGATGAGTGTCGCCGCCCTCGAGGGGCGCGGCCTGCGGCCCGGCGACGGTCCCGTCCTGGTCACCGGAGCGTCCGGCGGCGTGGGCTCGACCGCGGTCGCGATCCTGGCCACGCGAGGCTACGAGGTCTGGGCCGCCACCGGCAAGGCGGACGAGGCGCAGCGCCTGACCCTCCTCGGCGCGGCCGGGATCCTGGCCCGCGAGGACGTCACGGCCCCGGGCAAGCCGCTCGATAGCGTCCGCTGGGCCGGCGCGCTGGACACGGTCGGCGCGGCCACGCTGCCCTACGTGCTGCGCACGCTCCGGATCGGCGCAGCGGTCGCCTCGTCCGGCAACGCGAGCGGCGCGGAGCTGGTCACGACGGT
>DATCGK010000380.1:0-9646 GCA_036508975.1 Candidatus Limnocylindrales bacterium | reverse complement strand
GGGGATCGACCGTGTTTCCCTTGGTCTTCGACATCTTCTGGCCGTACGGATCCCGGATCAGGCCCGACAGGTAGACGACCTTGAACGGGACCTCCCCCATCAGCTCGATGCCCAGCATCATCATCCGGGCGACCCAGAAGAAGATGATGTCGTAGCCCGTCTCCATCACCGTGCCCGGGTAGAACCTTGCCATGTCGGCGGTCGCGGCGGGCCAGCCCAGCGTGGAGAAGGGCCACAGCCCGGAGCTGAACCAGGTGTCGAAGATGTCCGGGTCCTGTGTGAGCTCCGCGGATGGACGGCCGCAGACCTCGCAGGCGTCGGGACCGGCGATCTCCGCGGACACCGTGGCGTGGCCATCCGGGCAGTACCAGGCCGGGATCCGGTGCCCCCACCAGAGCTGGCGGGAGACGTTCCAGTCCCGGATGTTGACCAGCCAGTGCTCCCAGGTCTTCTCGAACCGCTGCGGGAGGATGCGGGTGGTCCCGGAACGGGTCGCCGCCAGGGCGGCCTCGGCCATCGGGCCGGTCCGGATGAACCATTGCGTCTTGAGGCGGGGCTCCACGACGTCCGTGCTGCGCTGGCAACGCCCGATGACCATCTCGTGGGGCTGCACCCCCTCGAGGTCGCCCAGCACGGCAAGGTCCTCCAGGATCCGCGTGCGCGCCGCGTAGCGGTCCAGGCCGTCGTACGCCGTCCCCGTGTTGGCCACGTGCGCAGCGTCGTCGAGGATGGTCGGCATCGCCAGGCCGTGGCGGCGACCGGTCTCGTTGTCGTCGTGGTCGTGCGCCGGCGTGATCTTGACGACGCCGGTGCCGAAGGCGGGGTCCACGACGGGGTCCGCGATGATCGGCACGTCCCGCTCCACGAACGGGATGCGGACCCGTCGGCCGACGAGGGCCGCATAGCGTGGATCGTCCGGATGCACGGCAACGGCCGTATCGCCGAGGATCGTCTCCGGACGTGTCGTGGCCACGGTCACGGTTGCGTCCGGGTCCGGGGCACCGGTGGCCTCGTCCAGGAGGTGGTAGCGGACGCGCCAGATCGAGCCCGTCTCCGGGGTCGGGATGACCTCGAGGTCGCTCACGCTGGTCCGGCAGCCAGGACACCAGTTGATGAGCGCCTCGGCGCGATAGGCCAGGTCCTTGCGGTACAGGCGCAGGAAGGCCTCGCGGACGGCCCTGCTGCTGACCTCGTCCATCGTGAACCGGAGGCGGCCCCAGTCGCAGCTGCCGCCGACGCGGCGCTGCTGGGTCAGGATGACCGTCCTCGTCTCGTCGATGAAGCCGTTCATCCGCTCCAGGTAGCGCTCGCGACCGAGCGTGGCGCGGCTCTCCCCCTCCTTCGCCAGGATCCCGTCCAGGACGAACTGGGCGGCGATGCTGGCGTGGTCCAGCCCGGGCAGGAACAGCGCCGGGCGGCCGAGCATCCGGGCGTGGCGGACCATGAGGTCCTCCACCGTGGTGCGCTGGGCATGGCCGAGGTGAAGGCTGCCGGTGACGTTGGGCGGCGGCTGGATGAGCACGAACGGCTCGAGGGACCAGTCCGCGGTCGAGCCGGCGCCGTCGGGGGCGAAGACGTCGGCCGCGAGCCAGCGCTCGTAGACGTCGTGCTCGAACTCGGCCGGCACGTAGGCCTTGGCGAGGATCTCGTTGGGCTGGATCTCGGGCTGGGTCATGGCTCGCTCCCGGCGCTGTTCCCGGGCACCCGGCCACGGAAACGAAAAGGCCCCGTCGTCCAGCGGACGAGCGGGGTCGTGGTACCACCTGCTGGGTTCCGTGCCCGGGGCCCGCCGCTCATCACGGCTCGCCTGGTCCGGCCACGCTCTGGGCGCGCTATCGGGCGCCAACCGCACGGCTCGCGAGCGACCTTCGCATCCGTCGTGCCCGCGCGGCTCGCACCGTCCCGCGCTCGCTTGGGGGCCGTCCCCGGACCTACTCCTCTCGGTCGTTGCCGTGAGGGCGGCAGTCTAGCACGCGGGGATGCGCGGGCCGTGGTCCCGCGTATCTGGCGCGCGCCAGCGCTGCCTACGTGTACTCGCTCGGTGCGGCGCCCTTTCGCAAGTCGGAGCGGCTCGACGACAAGCCCGCGACCGCCCTTATCAGGACCTCCTGAGAATCACGGCGCCGCCTCGACGAGGAATGCGGACTTCGAGACCGTCGTGCTGTCGGGTCCGATCACGGCGTCGGATTCGACGCGCCACGCCTGTCGCGTGTCGAAGTCGGCGCCCATCGTCGCACCCTTCTGGACTGTTCCCCCGTCGTTGAGGAACAGAGCCACATCAGAGCCAGGCGCGAAGTCCGGGTCCCCCTCGACGCTGATGCTGGCACAACTTGTCGGACCGTTAGGGGTGACGATCAGGCCACCGGGGAACCGCACCGCGATCGTGGCGCCCTTCGCGACGGGCCCCCGACCAACATCCGTCACGTCGACGAGAGCGACCCTGAACACGGCGAACGCAGACAGCGTCCCGCTCGGCTGCTGTCCGTCACTCGTGGCCCACTGTGCCGGGCCGACACTGCGGACGCGGGCGACCACGACGGCTGACGAGGCGCCCGCGGCGGCCTTGGCGGTCGTGTTTGCCCGGTCGTAATGCCATCGCACCTGCGTGCAGGAGCCTGGAACAAGGGATGGCGTAGCTGGGGACGGCGCAGCCGGGTCGTCTTTGACTGGGTCCACGCCACCCACGCTTCCGACGACACCCGCCGCGACGGGCGTCTCGACTCGAGGCAGTCTTGAGTACCGATCGCGATGGCAATTGCCGTCACCACAATGATGGTGACGATCGCCTCGACCGCACGGAGCGTCTTCTGGACTCTCATGTCGCTCCTCACGCAGCGCCGTAGGAGGCGATCAATCCGTTGGTGTCATCAGCTTGGACGGCGTAGATGCTGTGAAGGTTGGTGTGCGTCGACATCGACGCTTTCGCCTCGCCGGGGCGACCCTACGCGCTGGCGCTATGCTCCGAGAGCCACTCCGAGTAGTTCGTCTCGTCCACGCCCTTGTCCACGTCGGACTTCGTGAGCAGGAGCGGGGCCCGGCCCTCGCGGATCGTCTCCTCGGTGATGATGCAGCGCCGGACATCGGTGCGCTCCGGGATGTCGAACATCACCTCGAGCAGCGCCTCCTCCACGATGGACCGCAGCGCGCGCGCCCCGGTCTTCCGATCGATGGCCACCTCGGCCGCGGCCTGGAGCGCTCCGTCCGTGAAGACCAGCTCCACCTTGTCCAGCTGGAGGAACTTCTGGAACTGCCGGGTCACGGCGTTCTTCGGCTCCGTCAGGACCCGCACCAGGTCGTCGACCGTCAGCGGCGAGAGCGTGACAATGACCGGCAGCCGGCCGATGAACTCCGGGATGAGCCCGAACTTCAGCAGGTCCTCGGGCATCAGCTTCTCGATGATCTTGGCCTTATCCACCCTGGACATCACGCCGTCGGATCCAAACCCGATGGAGCGCTTCCCCACCCGCTCCTCGACGATCTTCTCCAGCCCGTCGAAGGCACCGCCGCAGATGAACAGCACGTTCGTCGTGTCGATCTGGATGAAGTCCTGGTGCGGGTGCTTGCGGCCGCCCTGGGGCGGCACGTTCGCCACGGTGCCCTCGAGGATCTTGAGCAGCGCCTGCTGCACGCCCTCGCCGGACACGTCCCGGGTGATCGACGGGTTGTCCGCCTTGCGGGCGATCTTGTCGATCTCGTCGATATAGATGATCCCGTGCTGGGCCCGGGTGACGTCGAAGTCGGCTGCCTGGATGAGGCGCAGGAGGATGTTCTCCACGTCCTCGCCGACGTAGCCGGCCTCGGTCAGGGACGTGGCGTCGGCGATGCAGAACGGGACGTCCAGCACCCGCGCCAGGGTCTGCGCGAGCAGGGTCTTGCCGGAGCCGGTGGGTCCGACGAGCAGCACGTTCGACTTCTGGAGCTCGACGTCATCAACGCTGTTGCCGACGTTGATCCGCTTGTAGTGGTTGTAGACGGCGACCGAGAGGACCTTCTTCGCCTTCTCCTGGGAGATGACGTACTGGTCCAGGGACGAGGTGATCTGGCGGGGGTTCGGGAGCTTCTGCTGGGCCGGGCGCGTCTTGGGCGCCTCCAGCATCTCCTCCTCGATGATCTCCTGGCACAGGTTGATGCACTCGTCGCAGATGTAGACACCCTGGCCTGCGATGAGCTTGCGCACCTGCTCCTGGCTCTTGCCGCAGAAAGAGCAGCGGTAGGGAACCTTGGTTCCCTTGGAGCCCGTCGTCGACACCGGCATTGGTTTCCTGCCTTACTGGTCCGACTTGCCGCCGGTCAGCCCCGCATCGTGGGCCTGTGCGATCAGCGAGTCACCGGTGAGGGTGTACACCGCGTCGATGATGCCATATGCCTTGGCGTCCTCGGGGCCCATGAAGTAGTCCCGGTCCGTGTCGTGGGCCACCTTCTCCAGGGGCTGCCCCGTGTGGTGCGCCAGGATCTCGTGGTTGACCTTGACCAGGTACTCCCACTCCTTCATCTGGATCACGGCGTCCGGCGCGTTGCCGCGGAAGCCGCCGGAGCCCTGGTGGATCATGATCCGGCTGTGCGGCAGCGCGTAGCGCTTGCCCTTCGCACCCGCGGCCAGCAGGACCGCCGCCATCGACGCCGCCATGCCGATGCAGATCGTGCTGACGGGTGCCCGCAGGTACTGCATCGTGTCGTAGATCGCGAGGCCGCTGGTCACCACGCCACCGGGCGAGTTGACGTAGAGGCTGATGTCCTTCTCGGGATCCTCGGACTCCAGGAACAGCAGTTGCGCGATGACCAGGTTGGCGAGGTGATCGTCGATCACGTCGCCGAGGAAGATGATCCGCTCCTTCAGTAGCCGCGAGTAGATGTCATACGCGCGCTCACCACGGCTGGTGGACTCGATGACCATGGGGACGAGCATGGCGGCCTCTCCTGCGTTCGATCGGATCCGGGTCAGGAGCCGTCGGGATCCCCGGCGCCGGGGATGGCGCCGGGGTCCGTGGCATCGATGGCGGCGGCCGCCTCCGCCTCGGGAGCCTCGATGGCCGATGGCGCATCGTCCTCCAGGTGCGGCAGGGCCGGATGCTCCGGATGCGCGGCGAGCCAGCGATCGACGAGGGCCTCGACGGTGCGGGTGCGCCGCAGGGTGCTGCGGATGAAGTTCCGGCCGCGCTCGGACTCGAAGTAGCGGACGGTCTTGGGGTCGTCGTAGCGGGCGCGGGCCAGGTTGACCTGCGCCTCGATCTCACCCTCGGAGACCTCCACGCCCTCGGTGTCGGCGATCTCGGAGAGCACCAGGAGGACCTTCGTGCGCTGCTCCGCACGAGGACGGAACTCGGCGTGCAGGTCGGCCTCGCTCTGGCCGGTGGCCTTGAGGTAGGCGGGCTCCGCGATGCCCTGGCGCCCGAGCGTCGTCCGGAACTCGTCGTGCATCACCTCGACCTCCTGGTCCACCAGGACGTCCGGCAGGTCGATCGTGGCGTTGGCCACCGCGTACTCGATGATCCTGTCCGAGAACTCGTGGCGGGCCCGGTCGAGGGCGTTCCTGCGAAGCCGCTCGGCCATGTCGACCCTGAGGGCCGCGAGGTCCGCGTAGTCCCCCATGCCCTTGGCGAACTCGTCGTCCGCGGGCGGCAGGATCTTCTCGCGCAGCTCCTTGAGGTCAACCGTGAAGTGGGCCACCTGGCCGGCCAGGGTGGGTTCGGCGTAGTCCTCCGGGAACGTGATGTCGAAATCCGTCACACCGCCCGGCTCGAGGCCGACGATGTGCGCCTCGAAGCCTGGGATCAGGCGGTCCTCGCCGATGACGAGCGGCATCCGCTCGGTCTTGCCGCCGTCGAACGGCCCGCCGTCCTTCGTCCCGTCGAACCCGATGATGGCCCAGTCCCCGAGCTTCGCGGGCCGGTCCTCCACCGCCGAGAGGGTCGCGTTCTGGTCCCGGATCTCGTCCAGCACCTTGTCGACCTTGGGCTCGTCGACGGTCTCGATCTCGGGCGCGAAGTTGAAGTTGGCGTAGTCGCCCAGGGTCATCGTGGGCCGGACCTGGATGGTGGCCTTGAAGTGGAGGGGCTTGCCCTCCTCCGCGTCGATGATCTCGACGTCGGCGTTGGTCAGCGGCACGATCCCCTCGGCGAGGACCGCGTCCCGGTACGACGCCTGGACGAGCGTGTCCACGGCCTCCTCGAGGACGGCAGTGGGGCCGACGACGCGCTCGAGGATCGGGCGCGGTGCCTTGCCCGGCCGGAAGCCCGCCACGCGCGTGCGGCGCGACAGGCGCGCCACGGCGTCTCTGATGGACCGGTCGAGCCGGTCGGCGGGAACCTCGATCTCGAGGATGATGGTGCTCTTGGGAGCAGGGGTAGCCGTGACATTCATCGCCGGGCGAGTATAGGGTGGGTCGCCGGTCGGGGCGGGCCCGCCCGCGCCCACGTCGCCAGCGGCTCGGAGCGATGGCGGCGGCACGCTAGACTCGCGATGCGGGCGAGTGGCGAAATGGCAGACGCGCCGGCCTTAGGAGCCGGTGCCGCGTGAGCGGCGTGTCGGTTCGAATCCGACCTCGCCTACCAGTGCCGCGCCGACAGCGCCGCGCCGTCCGCCGCGCAGTCAGCCCTTTGCGTCAGCCCGGCTTCTGCCCCTGGTCGCCGTCGGTTCCGTGGGTGCCGCCCGGTCCCTGGTCGCCACCCGGTCTCTTGTCGCCGCCGAACCGGGCACGCACCGCGTCCAGCCGGTCGCCGTACGCCTTGTCGTCCGTGGCAAAGATCTCCTCCGCGAGGCGCTTGCTGTGGCGCAGGACGAGCAGCCTGATGAACGCGATCGTCACGACGGTCAGGGCACCGCCGAGGTCCCGGCGCTTGCGCGCCGGCTCGGTCGCCTGGAGGTAGCTCGCGAACTCGTGCTCGAGCAGGCCGCGGACCTTCTCCCCGTCGTTGCCGAGCTTCCGCAGGGATGCGTCGATCTCCGTGGGCAGCATCGACTTCGGGAGCGGCGCCGGGCGGCCGAAGATCGCGTGCCGGGCGCCGCGCAGCACCCGCCGTGGCCCGCCGATGACCACGAACCCTGCACCGGCGGCGAGCCCGGCCGCCTTGACGGGATGGCGCTTGATCTTTGCGGGCACGTCGACGGCCGCCCGGGCGGACGCCTCGAGGCGGACGAGCTCCTCGTCCAGCTCCTCGCGGGCCGCTAGGACCTGGAGACGCGCGAGGCTCGTGCTTTCGCCCACTCGATGGTCTCCTTCGTGGTGTCGATGGTCACCTGCGGCCAGAAGCGCGCCTTGAGCTCCTCGGGGTGGATGCCCTGGCGCTGGACGCGCAGGCCCATGAGGACGGGCCAGGCCGCGAGGAAGGTGGCCACCCCGAGCGCGATGCCGACGCGCCATCCGAACGTGATCGAGAGGAAGGCGCCCAGCAGGGCGCCCAGCAGGGCTCCGGCGACCAGGCCGCCGATGGCCCCGGAGGCCCCGCCCCCGGCGCTCAGCCCGGCCACCACGCCGACCACCGCGCCAATGGCGGCCAGGAGCAGCACGCCGACGACCAGCGGGCGGACCGCCGGGTCGACGGCCAGGCTCGCCGCGTCGCCGATGGCACGGAACAGCTGGTTGGGCAACGACAGGCCCAGCACGACCGCGACGATCACGCCCGGGATCAGGGCGATCGCCGGGTCTTTGCCGAGACCCGGCACCCGGAGCGCGACGAGCACCGCCGTCACCGCGACCGCGATCAGCAGCTCGGTGCCGTGCAGCAGTCCCCACCCGATGGAGCCGAACACCCAGTCGCCGTAGAACAGGAGCCCGCCGATCGGGACCAGGAAGGCGAGCAGGATCAGGCAGGCAATCGCGGCGGCGCCGAGGGCTCCCGCACGAGCCACCTCGTCCTTGATCCCCTCGCCCTCGGCCTTCGCCAGGTTCACGTGGGCGTTCAGGAGCCCCACGATGGCGTCCTTCGTCACCCCCAGCTGCCGGCGGACACCGGGCGGGTTGGGGGGACGCGAAGGTTCAGCCGGACGCGGGGGTCCGGGGGGACGCGAAGGGTCGGGGGGACGCGAAGGGTCGGGTGCGGGCCGTTCTTGGTCCAGCGGTCGGGCTCCGGGCGAGTTGAGCGGCATCGGGGACGGGTGCCATGATACCAGCGAGCGTCCCGGACCTCACCACCCGAGTGCGGCGGCGCAGCCGGCGAGGTAGGCTCCACGCCATGCCCGACGCCCCGCGCAACCAGCCACCTGCCCGCCCGATCCTCCACGCGGAGCTGCTCGCCATCGGTACGGAGCTGACGGTCGGCGAGACCGTCGACACCAACAGCGGCGACCTCGCGCGCTCGCTCATTGCCCACGGCGTGACCGTGACGCGGATCGCGAACCTGCCCGACGACCTTGCCGTCGTGGTCGATGCGCTGCGGACCGCGCTCGGCCGGGCGGATCTCGTGGTCACGACCGGCGGCCTGGGGCCAACCCCGGACGACCTCACCCGCGAGGCGGTCGCCGAGACCTGCGGCGAGGCCGTGGCCGTGGACCCGGGCGTCCTGGCCTGGCTCGAGGCCATGTGGGCGCGTCGGGGCCACCCGTTCCCGTCCACCAACGTCAAGCAGGCCTGGGTCATCCCGTCCGCCACCATCCTGCCCAACCCACACGGCACCGCCCCAGGCTGGTGGGTCGACCGCCCGGACGGGCGCGTGGTCGTCAACCTGCCGGGGCCTCCCCGTGAGATGCGGCCGATGTGGGCCGACACCGTGCTGCCCCGGCTCGCCGAGCGTGGGGTCGGCGGCGACACCGACGTGCGCACGCTCCGCCTGTTCGGGATCGGCGAGTCACAGGTCGCCGAGCGCCTCGGTGAGCCGCTGCTCCGGGCCACCAACCCGATCGTGGCCACGTACGCGCGGCACGAGGCGGTGGATGTCCGGATCTCGGCCCGGGCCGATGCCGGAAGGAGCGCGTCGGGGCTCGCCGACGAGGCCGAGGCGGCGGTCCTCGCGATCCTGGGCGAGTTCGTCTGGGCCCGTGGAGACGCGACCTGGGCCCGTTCCCTGGATGAGGCCCTCGCGGACCGGGGGTGGACCCTGGCGACCACCGAGACGGGCACCGGCGGCGCGCTGGTCGCGCTCCTTCGCGGGATGGTGGCGATCCGCCGCGCAGAGGTCCTGGCCCCCGAGGCGGGACTGGACGCGCCGACACCGGCCTCCGACGGCGAGCCGGAGCTGCGAGAGGCGGAGCTGCCAGAGGCGGAGCTGCGAGAGGCGGAGCGCGTCCGCGCCGAAGCCTCGGCGGACGTCGGGCTGGCGATCCACGCCGGCACCGAGGGAAACGACACGCCCGTCACCGTGGCCGTCGTCACCCCCCAAGGCAGTCACGTCGAGAAGCGGCTGGCCTTCCAGCGTGGCCGCCAGGGGGCGGACCGGGCGGCCCTCAACGGGGCGGCCGTCCTGTTCACGGTCCTGCGGAGCACGAGGCGCGGCTGACTGGCGCCGGTGCGCCGCCGGGCCCTCCGCCTACGTGATCGACAGGACCGGGGTCTGGGCCGTCTCCGCCCGCATGCTCATCCGCGCGGCGACTAGGCCGGCCATGGTCTCCAGGGCCAGAGCCGCCGGACCCGGTTCCCGCTGGGCGACCGCGGGAATACCCGCGTCACCGCCCTGGCGGACGGTGACGTCCAGCGGGATCTTGCCCAGGAAGT
>DATCGK010000379.1:0-2023 GCA_036508975.1 Candidatus Limnocylindrales bacterium | reverse complement strand
GTTCGACTGCACACCACGGTTGGGCCGGCCCATTCGTCGATCGCCGCCATCGCCGACGAAGCGGGCGTCACGCGCCTGGCCGTGTACCGCCACTTCGCGGACCTCGACGCCTTGTTCGCGGCCTGCAGGGCGCACTGGTCCGCGCGGAATCCACGGCCGGACGCCGGGGCCTGGCCCGCCATCCCGGGCCTCGAAGCGCGGGCGCGACGGGCGTTCGGAGAGCTCTACGGCTGGTACCGGGACCACGCCGACGAGTTGTACCCGATCAATCGGGACGCCGCGGCCATGCCCGTGTCCGCCCAGCAGGCGACGGAAGCCGGGAACCGGGTGCTGGCGGAGGCGCTCGTCACCGGTCACGCCGGCGCCGACATCGACACCGGCACCGACCGGGAAGGCCGGCTTCTCCGCGCCGTCGCCCGCCACCTCGTGGACTTCTTGACCTGGCGCTCCCTCGTGATCCAGCAGGGTCTCGACGATCGGGAGGTCGTGGAGTTGGCGGTTCGGCTGCTCACGGCGATCGACCAGGACGGGCATCGAGACAACGAGTGCGGTCTCGGATCGTGAACTCGAGTCGTCCGGGCGCCGTGCTCGCCTCGGCGAGCTAGGTTTCCGCCGCGGCGGTCGGCGTCTGCGGACACAACGGGAAGCTGGCGAGTCGCCTCAAATCCAATCCCCTCGAGCCGGGATGTGCTCTACAGGCCCGACACGATGACCACATCGTCGCGGTGCGGCCGTCGAGCGCGGGCCTTGCGCGCTGATCAGCTCTCTCTTCCTCGACACCTTTACGTCGGTCGGCTCAAAGGGGGCCTCGCCGTAGCTGCCAACCATCCCGGGCTGGCCGGGAACCGCGGCGGTCAGGTCACGAACGTGGTTCTCGAGGCAGGGCTAGCGGACTTGGGTGCTTTCGCTGGTAGATGGCGAGATCGGTGCCGCCTGCAAGGGCGATCTCGGTGACGAAGCCCCAGGCTTCTTCCCGCACCGGGCGACGCACCTCCACGCCCTTGTGCTCCAGGTTCGCCAGGCTGGCCTCGATGTCGTCGCACATGAGGTAGATCTCGTGGCTCGGCACGTCCGCCGGGTGGACCGCGAGCTCGGCGGGCGGCAGGGCGAAGACCAGCCAGCCATCCCCCGCGTCGACACTCGGCAGGCCGAGCACGTCGCGGAAGAACGCTCGGACTTGGGCAACGGCCGGGGTGAACACGATGGCGTGGACGCCGGTGATGCCGACGACATCCGGTTCGACGGTAGCGTCCGGCACGGGCGCCGAGCGGGGCGTGGGTCCGGCGGTCGGAGGTGGCGCGGGCTCCTGTGGGGTCGATCGCATGAGCACCGGCGACGCGGGCTGGTCAGGTTGCTCCGGCGGCGCGGTTTGCTCCCCATCCGAGGCGGCAGCTGTGACGTGCTCGGCCTGGGTGGTCGACGCCGGCTCGGATGAGACGGGTACGTCCTCTTCGACGGGCGTGGCGAGCGCCGCCGGATTCCTGGCCGTGGGGGGTGTCGATGCCTGCTCCGCGGGGGTGGGCTGGACGAGTCGGAGGGGCTGGCCCGCCTCGTCATCCTCTCGGGAGCCCGCGATAGAGGCCCGTGCGGGCGCTCGGCGCCAGGTGTCGACAGCCGCTGCCACGCAGTGGCGGCAGAGCGCACCCCACGAGCCGCCGGGCTCCGAGCACGACCAGATGAGCTTCCCCGGCCCGGACTTCAGGTCCGCGACGAATGTCTCGCCGTCCTCGACCCTGGCTCGAGCGTGGAGCGGCCCGAGTTCGTCGAACTCGACGGCTCCGCGGTCGGCAAGTTCCACGCCCGCATCGTAGGTGTCGGGGTCGGTCAGGTTACGAAGCAGGTGGTTCTCGACGAGATCGACGAGCGAGGGCATGCAACGTCCTCCGACAGCAATGGGACCTCACCAGGACCACGCGTCAGGTGCAGTCTCTCACCGACGACGAGCTGCTCCCAGTCGTCCTTTTGGGTGGCTGATCCTGGCCTTTCTGCGGGGCCACGCTGTCCCGACCCTCCTGGGGTCCGG
>DATCGK010000378.1:0-2475 GCA_036508975.1 Candidatus Limnocylindrales bacterium | reverse complement strand
GAGCCGGCGAGACGGAACAGCGCCATTGCCTGCTCGCGTCTGATCTGAGACTCATCCTCCCACCGGCGGTCGCGCTTCGCGGACCGGAACGACCGCTCGACCGTGATCATATAGAGCGTTCGGGCGGCTTCCACTACGTCCTCGGAGAGTTGCGCGGCCGCCAGGCGTGCTGCAGGTTGGGCGGGCGCCCCGGCCGCAGCGGCGAGCTTGAGCCAGCGCTGTCGCTCCTGGGTCCACCGCCGGGAGCTCGCGGTCCGCCGGCGCTCGGCATCGAAAGAGAGGACCGCAGCCTCTGTCAGGTAGACCGCTCGCCCGTCAACGCGCTTGACGATGATCCGGTGGCGACAGCGCGGGCAGCCCCGACTCGCCTTGGGCGGCGGCTGCAGCAGCAATGCGCAGTACGGGCAGGAGGCTTCGACGACAGAGGGCGCGGGTGCAGGCTTCGCCTTCGTAGCGCGGGGGGCCGACGCGGGGCGCGGACGGGTGCCGCGGAGTTGGCCCTCCTTCGGCAGTCGAGGCTCGGGCGGGCGGGGATCCGCCTTAGCTCGGTTCGAGGGCTCGGCGTCGGAGACAACGTCCCTCGGCGCGGCCGGCTCGACGTCCGCCTGGCCCGCCCGACGCACATCGACCTGGGCAGCGTCAACGGTGAGCTGGGTCGTCTTGGCCCCTCCCGTCTCGTCACGAACGGGGGTATCGACGGCACGACCAGGAACAGCCACGGGGGCGATGCCGAAGGCCTGACCGAGGACGTACGCATCGGCCCTGATCCGCCACTCGTCGCCCGGTCCGGCCGCGTTCGCCGGGCCTCGTCCCGCCATGACGCCGACTATGTCTGCGCGGTCGGGTTCCGGCTGATCGTCGGCGCTAGGTTCGTCGGGCTCTGCCAAGACGCCGACGGGGTCAGCCGGCAGCTCGATCACGATGGCCGGGCGTGACCTGCCCAGCCATTCCGCCCTGACCGCAGCGTCTGTGTCACGCGGTTGCTCGGCCTCTCGCGGCTGATCCGCCTCGACCGCCTCGGCCGGCACCTCCGTGCGCGACAGGTCCTCGGAGGAGGTCGCAGCGCTGCCACCGAATATGTCCGCGAGCCGCGCGGTCGTTCGGGACCGGGCGAGCTCGACCTCGTCGATCTTCCGTCGTGGTCGCAAGAAACCGGGCATCTTCGCCATCGCCCTGGTACCTCGCTCACGGGCTGCTGGCGATCCGACGAGCGCTCGCCGGAGCCCAACAACCTGCGCAGCATTCCTGCCGTGAACAACCAGGGTACTCCTGACCCAACCGGTCTCGTCCAGACCTTCACAGATCGACCGGTGCGCGGGCGTGCCCGATTCGATCTTCTGCGGCGCCCATCCGCCGCCATCCGACCCGACCTCGAAGCGCCGATACGATCGCCTTCCCTCGACCCGGACACGGCCCGCTTCTTCGCGCCCGGCGAGCTGGCTGCCCGGGCCGGCCAGCCGTCAGCATCAAGTGCCGCTGGCCGATGAACGCCCGCTCGTGCGCTAGCTGCGGCGAGCCCCTGGCCCCGTGGTCGCGCGTCGACCGGAGCATCTGCGGGTCGAGCTGGCGAACGCGACGGTGCCGGACCCGGAAGGCTGCGCGTAACACCTCTACCGTGCCAGGAAGAGTGGGGTCGATCGTCCGTGGGATGGGTGCGGTTCCGTTACGACTACGACCGCTGGACATGATCACCTGAACTGGCCCCACTATCGGGCCTTGTGATCATTCCCACGCAGGGCACGGCGGCGGCGCGCCACGCGCGCCCCGGAGACCGCACGATGCGCGGGCGGGGCGCACTCGGTGGCGGGGCCGTCGATGCGCCGGCAGGCGACGGAGGAACCCCCGTTCGCCAGGGCGTGGCACGCGCCCGCGATCCCCTCCCCGCCCAGCTCCGATTCGCCATCCTCCAGGGCGACGGCTTCCGCTGCCAGTACTGCGGGCGGCCGGGCACCGCACCAGGCGTCGTCCTGCACGTCGACCACGTCGCGCCGCTCGCGGCCGGTGGGTCCACGAGTGAAGACAACCTCCTCACTGCCTGCGAAGAGTGCAACCTCGGCAAAGGCCCCTCGCTGACGAGGTGGCGACGTGCGACATCTGGCACCACCGGCGCCTGAGCATGAAGCTGGGGATCATCGGGCTCTGGCAGGTCGAGGCACGCCACGAACCGGCGTTCGACCGCTGGGTGGAGCGCGACCTCGCCTACATCGACGAGTGGTCGCTCCTGCTCGACTTCAAGATCCTCCTGCGGACGGTCCCGGCGGTCATCGGCCGAACCGGCAAGTAGCCCACGACGGCCGGCGGCCACGTGCACGTGTTGACCGGATCAAGGGGGAGGGGGCTATCCTGCAGTCAGAGCATTGGAAAGTGGGAGCGAGGGAGAGGCGTACCCCATGTCAATTTCAGTCATCCGTGCAAAGGGGCAAGTGACCATCCCCCAGGACGTCCGCGAGGCCGCACATCTTGAAGAGGGCGACC
>DATCGK010000377.1:0-13468 GCA_036508975.1 Candidatus Limnocylindrales bacterium | reverse complement strand
GTGCTGATCGCGGCGGACGGGGCCGAATAGGAGACATCCCCAATGGCCACGCCCCCGTTCGACCCGGTGACCCCCGAGCCCGGCCTTCCCGGTGCTCCCAGGGACTCCTATCCCAGGTTCATGCCGGTCGCGCCCGAACCGGACATGATCCCGGCGAGCCAATGGCCGGCGAGCCAGGGGCCGGTGAGCCAGGCGCCGGCGAGCCAGGGGCCGGGCCGGGGCGGGTTCGGCGACCTGGGTAGCGGGCTGGTCATCGAGGGGACGGTGGAGTCCGTCGCCGCCGACTCGGTCACGATCAGGACGGCCGACGGCACCACGATCACCGTGGGCCTCGACCCGAGCACGACGTACCATTCGGCCGCGCCGGCCACCGCGTCCGACGTGACTGCCGGCACGACCGTCAAGCTCCAGGTGGCCGGTGGGTTCCGGCCCGGCGGCAACGGCGGCGGGACGGGCAACGGCGGTGGGGTCACGCTCGGCACCGCCGCCGACATCACCATCGTCCCCTGAACCTGGGACCACGAGGCAACCGATGCACCTGCTGCTGGTCGAGGACGACGCACGCCTCGCCCGATCGCTGACCCGCCTCCTCGAAGAGGACCGGCATGTCGTCGAGCACGCCCCGGACGGCCGGACCGGGATCGAGCTCGCCGGGGCCATCGATGGCCTGGATGCCGTCATCCTCGACATCGGGCTGCCGGACATGTCGGGGCTGGACGTGGCCCGACGCATGCGCAGTGACGGGCTGAACGTCAGCATCCTGATGCTCACCGCCCGCGACACGGTGAACGACCGGGTCAGCGGCCTGGACGCCGGTGCGGACGACTACGTCGTGAAGCCGTTCGCGTACCAGGAGGTGGCCGCCCGGCTGCGGGCCCTCACCCGGCGCGCCGAGCCCGGGCCGAGGCGCGCGGAGCCGAAGCTCCAGGCAGGGGCGATCGTCCTGGACGAGTCCGCCCGCCGCGTGACGGTCAACGGGCGCCCCGTGGACCTGAGCCCGCGCGAGTTCTCGCTCCTCGAGGCCCTGCTCCGCCACGCCGGCCGGACGCTCACCCGGGACCAGCTGCTGGACCACGCCTGGCCGTTCAGCGTCGCGGTGACTCCCAACGCCGTGGACGCCTACGTTCACTACCTGCGCTCGAAGCTGGGCGAGGCGGGCTCCCAGGTCGAGACCGTCCGCGGGGTGGGGTACCGGCTCTCCGATGGCTGACGGCCCCCGGGTCGATCCTCGTGACGATGGCGCCGAGCAGGCAGCCCTCGCCGATGAGGCGCGCCTGCTCCGCCGGGTCCGCTGGCGCCTGGTCGCCTGGAGCGGCATCTCGACGCTGATCGTGCTCCTGGTGCTTGGAAGCGCGCTCTACGCGGTCGTGGCCAACACGCTCGCGGGAGCCAGCACGGCACAGCTCCACAACCGCGTGGACCCGTGGGTGGCGGGGCTCACCGGGGCGGACCCCAGCGGGGATCAGGCCCCCGGCTTCGGATTCCAGCCCGGGCAGGGGAACACCTTCCTGTTCGCCTTCGACAACGCCGGGCAGCTCGTCCAGCTCGGCCGCGAGCACGTGGTGGTGTTGCCGGGCATGCCCGAGGCCGACAGTCTCGCCGCCGCTCGCGCCGCGCCGGACGGGTCGGACATCCGCACGGTTGACCTGGAGATCGCGTCGAACCGCGTGCCCGTCCGGCTGCTGACCCAGCGTGTCGTCTATGCGGCCGACGGCCAGACCTACTTCCTCCAGGCGCTCCAGGACCGGTCCACCGAGGTGGATACGCTCAGCTCGCTGCTGACGGCGCTGCTCGCCGGCGGGCTCGTGGCCGTCCTCGTGTCGCTCGGCGTCGGCACGGTCTATGCCCGCCGGGCCCTCATCCCGATCCGCGAGTCGCTCGCCGCCCAGCGCACCGCCCTCCGCCGGCAGCGCGAGTTCGCCGCGGATGCCAGCCACGAGCTGCGGACGCCGCTGACCGTCATCCGCTCCTCGGTGGAGCACCTGTCCCGCCATCGGGACCGGCCCATCGGTGATGCGACGGAGGCGCTGGACGACATCGATGCCGAGGTGACGCACCTCACCGCCCTTGTGGACGACCTCCTCCTGCTCGCCCGCTCGGACTCCGGCGCCGTGGCGATGGAGCGCGTGCCGCTGGACCTGGGCGACGTGGCGTTCGAGGCCTCATCCGCGCTGAGCCGCACGGCGGCGGCCCGGGGTGTCCAGATTGCCGTGGACCCGGAGCCCGCGATGGTGGTCGGCGACCCGGCGCGGCTCCGCCAGCTGGTGATGATCCTCGTGGACAACGCGATCCGGCACAGCCCGAGGGACGGCGCTGTGACCGTCACGGTGCGGAGCGCCGGAGGGACGGCCTCCATCGAGGTGGCCGACGAGGGCCCCGGCCTGCGCCCGCAGGACATGCCGCACGTCTTCGACCGCTTCTGGCGAGCTCCCGGCGCCCCGTCCGGTGGCACCGGGCTGGGACTGGCGATCGCGCGCTGGATCACCGAGCGACACGGGGGCCGGATCGGGGTGGCCAACCGTGATGGCGGGGGTGCCGCGTTCCGCGTGGAGCTGCCGGTGCAGGAGACGCCCCGGGACGCCTGAGCCCGCGCGTCAACCACGGATGTCGATACCCTGGGCTGCGCCTCGCTCCGGTCTCTCCGTGGCGCCCCTGCGTGGTACGCTCACGCCATCCTGAGGGCCGGTCCCGTGAGGCCGGCGTACCGGTCCGGTGAGGCCGGGTAGGAGGAACCTGCCAGTGCGCATGCCCGCCTGCGGCTGTCTGCCGCGACCCGCCGGGATCTGAGTGATCGCCCCACCGTCTTCCGGCCATCCTCCGCTGCCGCGCGCCGACGCGATTGTCGACCCGCGGGTCGGTGACGCCGGTCCGGCGTTGCTGGCGCTGGAGGATGGCACCGTCTTTCCCGGCATCGCCTTCGGCGCGTCCGTCGGCGCGGGTGGTGACCTCGTGGTCAACACGTCCCAGACCGGGTACCAGGAGATCGCCACCGACCCGTCCTATGCCGGGCAGGTCGTGGTCATGACGTACCCGCTGATCGGCAACTACGGGCGCCTCCTGGCGGACGACCAGTCCACGCGCCCGTGGCTGCGGGGCCTCGTGGTGGCCCACGCGACGGCCGCGGTCCTGGACGACGCGCGCCAGCTGGCGACGCTCCTGCGTACGAACGGGATCCCGGCGATCGCCGGCGTGGACACCCGCGCGCTCGCGCGCCACCTGCGATCGTCCGGGTGCCTCCGCGGGATCATCACGACGCCGGGCCTCACGGACCCGCACGAGGCCGTCGCCCTCGCCCGCGCGGTGCCGCGCTGGGAGGACCAGGACTTCGTGGCCCAGGTGTCACCGGCTGCGGTCCGCGAGGTGGGGGACGACCCCACCGCCCCGCTGGTTGCCATCGTGGATTTCGGGCTCAAGGCGAACATCGTCAACTCGCTCCGCCGCCGGGGCGTGCGCGTCCGCGTGCTCCCGCACACCGCCTCGGCCGAGGATGTGCTCGCATCGGACGTCGCGGGCGTGGTGTTCTCGCCCGGTCCCGGGGACCCCGCGCGCCTGGACGGGCCCGTGGCCCTGGCCCGCACCGTCATCGAGGACGGACGGCCGCTCCTGGGGATCTGCCTGGGGCATCAGATCGTCGGCCGCGCCGCGGGCGCCGAGACCAGCCGTCTTCGGTTCGGGCACCACGGGGCCAACCATCCCGTCCAGGACCTGGATACCGGCTACGTCCAGGTGACGGCCCAGAACCACGAGGTCCAGGTGGTGGGGGACAGCTTGCCGGCCGCTTCCGGCTTCCGTGTGTCCCAGATCAACCTCAACGACCGTTCCGTGGAAGGCCTCCGCCACGCCGAGAAGCCCATCGAGACGGTCCAGTACCACCCCGAAGGCGCCCCCGGGCCGCTCGACGCGCTCGCCGTGTTCGACCGGTTCGTGGACGCATGCCGGCGGGGCGCGTGATGCGCGGATGATCGTCCGATGAGCGCCCGATGACCGCCCGATGACCGCCCGATGATCGTCCGATGAGCACCCGATGACCGCCCCGACCCCGTATCTGCGGACGCACCGCCCGAAGCCGGAATCGGTCCTGATCCTGGGCTCCGGGCCGGTGGTCATCGGCCAGGCGGCGGAGTTCGACTACGCCGGCACCCAGGCCTGCCGCGCTCTCCGCGCCGAGGGGGTCCGCACGATCCTCGTCAACTCCAACCCGGCCACGATCATGACGGACCCCACGGTCGCGGACGCCGTCTATCTCGAGCCGCTCACCGTGGCCGCGATCGAGGCCGTCATCGCCCGCGAGAAGCCGGAAGGGCTTCTGGCCGGGCTCGGCGGGCAGACCGCGCTCAACCTGGCGATGGCCCTGGCCGAGGCCGGTGTCCTCGAGAGGCACAACGTCCGCCTCCTGGGCACGCCGCTGGAGGCGATCCGGATGGCCGAGGACCGGGAGGCGTTCCGGGACCTGCTCGAGCGCATCGGCCAGCCATACGCGCCCTCGTCCATCGTGGAGGGCGCGGACGACGAGGCCCGCCAGGCATCGGCCGAGGCGGCGCTGCGGGAGATCGGCCTGCCGGCCATCATCCGGCCCGCGTTCACGCTGGGCGGGACCGGCGGGGGCATCGTCGAGACGGAGGACGCCTACTGGGAGCGTGTCAGGGCGGGCCTCCGGGCCAGCCCGATCAGGCAGGTGATGATCGAGCGCTGCCTGGTGGGCTGGCAGGAGATCGAATACGAGGTCATGCGCGACGCCGAGGACACGTGCATTGCCGTCTGCTCGATGGAGAACGTGGACCCGCTCGGTGTCCATACCGGCGACTCGATCGTGGTGGCGCCGGTCCAGACGCTGACCGACCAGGTCCACCAGCGGCTCCGGAGCGCCGCCCTCGCGATCATCCGGGCGCTGGGCGTGGAGGGCGGCTGCAACGTCCAGTTCGCGCTCTCGCCGGACTCCACCGAGTACGCGGTCATCGAGGTCAACCCCCGCGTCTCGCGTTCGTCCGCGCTCGCGTCCAAGGCCACGGGCTATCCGATCGCCCGCGTCGCGGCCCAGATCGCCGCTGGCCGGACGCTGGCCGAGATCCCGAACGTGGTGACCGGCACCACGGTCGCCGCCTTCGAGCCGGCCCTGGACTACGTGGTCGTCAAGCTGCCACGCTTCCCGTTCGACAAGTTCCCGGGGGCGGACCGGCGCCTGGGGTCGCAGATGAAGGCCACCGGCGAGGTGATGGCGATCGACCGGACCTTCGGGGCGGCGCTCAACAAGGCGCTCCGGGGCCTGGAGCAGGCGGGCGCCGGGCCGCTGGGCGAGGATCCGTCCTGGGGCCCGACGTTCGCCTACCTGGCCGCCGTCTACGCGGGGCCCGAAATCGATGCCGAGGCCGCCGAAGCCGCGGAAGCTGCAGGGGCCGTGAAAGCCGCCGGGACCGCGGAAGCTGCCGGGGCCGCGGACACCCCAGGGGCCGCGGCGGACCCGCTCTTCCCCGGCGACGACACCGCGATCCGCTGGACGGACGAACGCGGCGAGGCCTGCGAGAGCACCCGCTTCGCCCAGCGGTCCGCCGCGTCGATCGTGCTCAAGCAGTTCCTGGAGCCGTCCGACTCGCGGCTGTGGCGCATCCTCGGGCTCCTGCGCCGGGGCGTGCCGCAGGAGGTCGTGCGCCGGGTTACCGGGATCTCGTCCTGGTTCCTGGCCGAGATGGGCCGCAACCTCGCCCTCGAGCGGGACGTGCGGGCGACGGGCCAGCGCCTCGTGGACCCTGAGGACGACGAGGCGGCCTCGCTGCTGGTGACAGCCAAGCGCGCCGGGTTCGCTGACCGGGACCTGGCCCTGCTCGCCGGCGTCCAGGAGGCCGCCGTCAGGGGGACGCGGACGGCGCTCGGACTCATCCCCGGTTTCGCCATGGTGGACACCTGCGCCGCCGAGTTCGCGGCCGAGACGCCCTACTTCTACTCGACCTACGCGTCCGCCGGCTCGCCGCCCGAGGCGCCGCCGGTGCGTCGCCCCGCGGCCCTCGTCATCGGCAGCGGCCCGGTGCGGATCGGGCAGGGGATCGAGTTCGACTATTGCGCCGTCCAGGCCGCCGACGTCCTGCGCCGTGAGGGCTGGAGCGCGGTGATGGTCAACTCCAACCCGGAGACGGTCTCCACCGACTTCGACGCGTCCACGCGGCTCTACTTCGAGCCGCTGGACACGGAGAGCATCCGCAGCATCATCGAGTTCGAGAGCGGCGCCACCGGGATGCACGCGGCCGAGGCCGCCGACATGCTTCCGGCCGTGGTCGCCTTCGGCGGCCAGACGCCGCTCAACCTGGCGGCACCGCTGGTTGCGGCCGGCGTCCCGCTGCTGGGCTCGGACCTCGAGGCGATCGACCAGGCCGAGGAGCGGACGCGGTTCTCCGCGCTCCTGGACCGTCTCGGCATCCCGCAGCCCGAGGGCGGCATGGCCGAGTCCATCGAGGAGGCCCTGACCCTGGCGGAACGGATCGGCTACCCGGTCATCGTGCGCCCGTCGTTCGTGATCGGCGGCCTCGCCATCGACTTCGCGTACTCGCCGGAGGACCTCGCGCGCCACCTGGCCGCGGCGGTCGTTGTGGACCCGGACCGGCCGGTCCGCATCGACCGCTTCCTCGAGGGGATCGAGGTGGACGTCGACGCCATCTCGGACGGGACCGACGTGCTGATCCCGGGCCTCCTGGAGCACGTGGAACGGGCCGGCGTCCATTCCGGCGACTCGATCGGCGTCTTCCCTCCCCAGCACGTGGCCGAGGGCGACCAGTCGCTGATCGTTTCGACGATGGAGCGCATCTCGCTCGCGCTGGGTGCCCGCGGGCTGGTCAACGCCCAGTTCATCATCCGCGAGGACGGCGTCTATCTCATCGAGGTCAACCCGCGCGCCTCACGGACCGTGCCGTTCATGTCCAAGGTCACCGGCGTCCCCATGGTGGAGCTGGCGGTGCGGATCTCGCTGGGCGCGACGCTGGCCTCGCTCGGCTGGTCCGGGGGCCTGCGACCGGTGCCGCCGTTCGTCTCGGTCAAGGCCCCGGCCTTCTCCACGGCCAAGCTCAAGGGCGTGGACCCGTCGGTGGGCCCGTTCATGCAGTCCACCGGCGAGGTGATCGGCATCGCGATGGACCCGCGCGTCGCCATGGCCAAGGCGCTCACGGGAGCGTCGCTGATCCCGCCCCGGGCCGGTCCAGGGGAGGCCCCGCTCGCCCTGCTCTCGATCGCGGACCGGGACAAGGGCGGGCTCCTGGACCTCGCCCGGGCGCTCGTCCGCGCGGGCTACCTCCTGGCTGCCACGGCTGGCACGCGCACGGCGCTGGCGCTGGCGGGGTTCGAGGCGATGCCGGTGGCGAAGCTGGGCGAGGGGCCCGCGGGCGACGAGGCCGGGATCCTGGGGCTGATCACCGGCGGGCGGGTGCGGCTGGTCGTCAACACGCCGACGCCGCGCTCCGGAGCGGTCCGGGACGCGGCCGAGATCCGCCACGCGGCGATCGCGGAGGGCGTGCTGTGCCTGACCGCGATCGAGACGGGCGTCGCCGCCGCGGAAGCGCTGGACCCGGCGATCGCCGACGACATCGCCGTGGTGCGGCCGATCACGGACTGGGTCCCGGTCGGGGGGACGCCGGCCAGCTGATCGCGGCCAGCTGATTGCGGCGGGCTGATTGCGGCGAGCTGATCACGCGTTGCTCGCCCGTTGCCGACCGCGGCATCCACCCGACCCATCACGCGTTGCCGGCCTCGACATCCGCCGGATCCTCCTGCGCGAAGATATGGTTAGCGCACCGGCACCAGAGCCGGCGGCCCAAGGAGCGTCGATGTCCGCCTCACTGCCCCCGATCACCCTGCCCACCCCCGAGGGCGACGGCTATGTGCCCGGGGTCTGCAACATCGGGCCGTGGGAGATCCGGCGCCGGCGGACATTCGCGATCATCGGCTTCGCCGCGGCGATCGTGCTGCTCGTGGCGCTGGTTGCGGCCGGCGCGCCGCCCATCGCGCGCTTCCTCGTGCTGCTGCCGGCCTGGGGCGGGACGTTCTCGTGGCTCCAGGCGCGGCGACGGTTCTGCGCCGGGTTCGCGATGGCCGGCATCAGCAACTTCGCGGACGGCGAGGCCGGGCGCCAGGCCGTCACGGATCCCGCGGCCCACCGCGCGGACGTCCAGGCCACGCTGCGCATGACGCGCGACTCGTTCCTGATCGCGTTCCCGGTGACGATCGTGGCGGTGCTGCTCCCGGTGTAGGGACCGGCCGCGCGCCGGGACCCGGTGACCGCCCGCTACAATCACCGGGACCCACCGCCGCCCGAGGATCCCCCCGGCATGCCCGTTCCCCACGTGGAGTTCTCCGACGAGCGCCTGCCCAACGGCCTGCGCCTGATCGTCGCCGAGGATCATCTCGCGCCCGTCGTCGCCGTGAACCTCTGGTACAACGTCGGCTCCAAGCACGAGGTCGAGGGGAAGACCGGCTTCGCCCACCTGTTCGAGCACGTGATGTTCCAGGGCTCCGCGAACGTGGGCAAGGCAGAGCACATGGCGCTGGTCCAGGCGGCCGGCGGCACGCTCAACGGCACTACCTGGCTGGACCGCACCAACTACTACGAGACGGTGCCGTCCCACCAGCTGGAGCTCGCGATCTGGCTCGAGGCGGACCGGATGGGCACGCTGCTCGAGGCGCTCAACCAGGAGAACCTCGGCAACCAGCGCGACGTCGTCAAGAACGAGAAACGCTGGAGCTACGACAACCGCCCGTACGGTACGTGGCAGGAGAAGCTCCTCGCCCAGGTGTTCCCGCCGGAGCACCCGTACCACCACCAGACGATCGGCTCGATGGCGGACCTGGACGCGGCGTCCCTGGACGACGTCCGGACGTTCTTCTCGACCTGGTACGCGCCGAACAACGCGGTGCTGTCCGTGGCGGGCGACTGCGAGCGGGCCCAGGTCAGGGCCTGGGCGGACCGCTACTTCGGCCCCATCCCGGCCAACCCGTCCTTCCCGTCGCTCCCCGACATGACGCTCCCCGGGGTGATCGGGGAGGAGCGGCGCGAGACCGTGGAGGACCGCGTGCCGCTGGTGCGCATCTTCTTCGGGTTCCGGACCCCGGCCTTCGGTGACCCGCGGTTCGACGCCCTCGACCTCGCCACGCAGGTGCTGGGCGGCGGCAAGGGGAGCCGGCTTCACCGGCGCCTGGTCCGCGAGGAGCGCCTCGCCCAGGACGTGAGCATCGGGCTGCTCCCCGTGATCGGTGGTGCGTCGGCGGCCGTGGGGTCCGTGACCGTGCGGCCGGGCGTGGACATCGCGACAGCCGAGGCGGCGTACCTCGAGGAGCTGGAGAAGCTGGCGACGGAGCTGCCGACCGATGACGAGCTCGCGCGGGCGAAGGCGCTCTGGGAGGCCGACGAGCTCGGCGCCCTGTCGCGCGTCGAGGAGCGGGCGGACCGCCTGTCCGCGTACGCGACGCTGTTCGACAACCCCGGCCTGATCAACACCATGCTGTCGCGCTACCTCGCGGTCACGGCCGAGCAGATCGCGGACGTGGCCCGGGAGGTGTTCCGGTCGGACAACCGGGTCGTCCTGACCTACGTGCCGAAGCCTGGCGGCGAGTCCGGCGAGCCCGGCGAGCCCGACGCGGCCGGCGACGCCGACGCGGCCGGCAGCGGTGACGAGGAGGCGGCGTGAGCGCGCGCGACGGCATGATCACCCAACGGCCCGTCCCGGGCCATCCCCGGCGCTACGACTTCCCGGCGACCGTCCGCACGACGCTCCCCAACGGGCTCCGGGTGATGGTCACCCCCATGCCCGGGCGGCTCCTGGTTGCTGCCTCCCTGGCGCTTCGAACCGGCGCCGTGGACGAGCCCGAGGCTCTCGGCGGCGCGACGGTCCTCGCCGCTCGTGCGCTCACCGAGGGCACGGCGTCCTACGACGCGATCGCCCTGACCGAGGCCGCCGAACGCCTCGGCGCCTCGATCCACGCGGAATCGGGATGGGACGCGACGTCCGTGGGCCTGGACGTCCCGGCGACCCGCCTCCAGCCGGCCATGGCGCTCCTGGCGGAGGTCGTGCGCCGCCCCTCGTTCCCGGACGCCGAGGTCGAGCGCCTGCGCGACGAGCGCCTGACCGACCTGCTCCAGGCGAAGGCCGATCCGCGGCGCCGCGCGGACGAGGCGTACGTCTCGGCCATCTACGCACCGGCCAGCCGGTACCACCGCCCCGCTGGCGGCCGGGCCGAGACCGTCACCGAGCTGACCACGACGAACCTGCGCGGCATCCACGCGACTGCGTACGTACCGGAGCGGGCGGCGCTGGTCGTGGCGGGCGACGTCGATCCCGATGCCGTCCTCCGGGCCGCCGAGGCCCTCTTCGGCGACTGGGCCGCGTCCGGAGCCGGCGCCACGGCGCCCATCGACGACACGGGCGCGGTCACGGCCCGCTTCATCCGCGTCATCCACCGGCCCGGTGCCGTCCAGACCGAGGTCCGCATCGGGCACCCGGGCCTCCGGCGCCTCCACCCGGACTTCCACGCCGTGACCGTGATGAGCGCGATCCTGGGCGGGCTGTTCAACTCGCGGCTGAACATGAAGCTCCGCGAGGAGAAGGGCTACACCTACGGCGCCAGCGCCGGCTTCGACATGCGGCGGGCGAGGGGACCGTTCACGGCGCGGGCAGCCGTCAACACGGAGGCCACGGTCCCCGCGCTCGGAGAGTTCCTGGTGGAGCTGAACCGGATCCGGGAAGAGCGCGTCACGGATGCGGAACTGGCCGCCGCCCGGGATTACCTCGTGGGCGTGTTCCCGCTCCGGTTCGAGACGCCGGGCCCGGTCGCCGGGTCGCTGGCCGGCCTCTTCGTGCACGGTCTCCCGGACGACGAGCTCGCCCGATACCGCGGGGCGATCGAGGCCGTGACCGCGGATGACGTCCTCCGCGTCGCACGGGACCACATCCACCCCGAGACCGCGGCGATCATCCTCGTGGGCGATCACGACGCGTTCGGTGAGGCCCTCGCGGCTGCGGGGATCGCCCCGGTCGACGTCCAGGTGGACCCCGAGCCGGCGATGGGTGCGCCCATCGCAGACCTGCAGGAGCAGGCGGGCCCGGTCGATGCCGGGGAGGGCGGTCCCGCCGAGGGCGCGGAGGCCCCGGGCCTCCCGGGTTCGGACGAGCCGGCGGATCCGGGCGACGACGCCGACGATGCCGTCCCGGGCGATGCCCGCCACGACCCCTGAGCCCAGGGCGGCCCCGGCCGCCAACCGCCTGACCAGCCGCCTCCCCGCCCTCGCGTTCCCGGTCTTCCGCCGGTTCCTCACGGCCGCGATCGTGACGCTCGCCGCGGTCATGATCGCGGCCGTTGCGGTGCCCGAGCTGCGCAGGATCGGCGCGGGCGCGGGGGTCGGCGCCGGGGTCGGCGCCGCAGCGGGGACTGGAGCCATGGTCGTCGCGGGAGCCGCGGTCGCTGAGGCCGCGCACGCACCGTCGACCGTCGAGGCGATGCGCGCGGACTGACCCTGGGCCCTCGCTCCCGAATTTCGGCGCGACGCGCGCTTAATCGCCTCGCCGGACCGAAACCTTTGCACGTGCAACTGCCTCATGCAGGGTGAAGGCGGCCGCAGCGAGGGAGGCCGTTTCACCTGAGGGAGACTCGCGGATGCAGCTCGACAACACGGTGATCCGACCGGCTGGTGGTTGCGGCGCCGGCGACAACGAAGGGAGCGACGGCTAGCCCAGTCCGAACAGGGGCCACATGACCTCCGCCCGGCGATGGGAGCCATCCGGACCCGCGATGCTATCGTCGGGTATCGGGCCACCCCCCTCGGGGCCATCCATCCGGATGATCCCGTCGCATCGCTCGTCGGAGAGACCCCTGCCGGACAGGACCTGGACCGTCACCACGGATGCCGCAGCTACGATCGATGACCGCACGATCGTCGATGCCGTGCTGGCCGGAGATCGCGACGCCTTTCGCCGACTCGTGGAGCGCGAAGGCCCCTCGGTCATCTCGGCCTGCGCCCGGGTCCTGGGCGACCGATCGGAAGCCGAGGACGTGGCGCAGGAGGCCTTCGTGATCGCCTACCGGTCCCTGGGCTCCTGGCGCGCCGAGGGTGCGTTCGGTGCGTGGCTTTCGCGGATCGCCATCCGCCTGGCCATCCGCCGCGCCGGCCAGCGCAAGCAGGTGACCTGGCTCGACCCCCTGGCGGCAGAAGCCGACCAGCCGGGCCAGGACCGGTTCCGCACCATGGGCACATCGGACGCCGTCGACCCCGCACACACCCTGATGCGCTCGGAGCGCGACGCCCACGTCCGGGCCGCCGTCGCCTCGCTCGACGAGCCCTACCGGGAGGTCGTCGCGCTCCGGTTCTTCGCCGAACGGTCGCTTGCCGAGATCGCGACAGCGACGGGCCGCCCCCTGGGGACGGTCAAGACGCACCTGCACCGTGGATTGGCGCGCCTGAGGGGCGCGCTCGAAGAGGGAGATCGATGACGGAGTACCGGCCCGGCGGGCAGCCGCGGCCGTTCGGAGCTGACGAGCTGGACGGCGTGTCCGGCCTGCAGCCCGACGAGCTGGCGGCGGATACGCGCCTGGCTCGTGAGCTTCAGGCCAGCGCCGCCCGGGTCAGCGTTCGTCCGTCGCCGGACTTCGCGGATCGGGTGATGGCCGCGGTGGCCAGGGAGCCCGCGGCGGCTCCCGCCCGCGCAGCCCGCATCGCGCTCCGCCGCGGCGCCCTCGGGGCGTTCCTCGTCTCGTTGCGCGACGCATGGCGCGTCACGGTCAGCCCGTCGTTCCCGATGGCGATGCGAGCCCAGGCGATGGCGATGGTGCTGGTGGTCGGGGGTCTCGTGGCGGGCGGTGGCGTCGTCACCGCGGGTGCCCTGGGCCTGCTCGACGGCAACAGGTCCACGCCCTCGCCGGTGCCGACGCTCCAGTCGCCCCTGCCGACCGACGTGGCGACCGAGACACCGTCCGAGCGGCCGGCATCTCTGGAGCCCAGCCCCTCGGAGGAGCCGTCCCCCTCCGACTCTGCCGAGCCCTCGGAGTCTGCCGAGCCCTCGGATTCGGCCGATCCCACGGAGGCCACCGAGACGGACGAGCCCGCCGCTGCGGCAGCGCTCACGACGCGGTCGGCGCCGAACTGGACCCCGACACCCACCCGGACGCCGCGTCCGACCCCGTCACCCACGCACGATGGCGAGCACAGCGGTGAGCCCACGCACTCGCCGGAGCCAACCGAGACGCCTCGGCCCCGCGAGACGCCTCGGCCCACCGAGACGCCGCACTGACGGTCCGCCTGGGTCCCTTGCGCGCCGCACTGACGGTCCGCTAAGCCGCGCTGGCGCCGCGAAAGGTCCCGTGCGCCTCCGAAGGTCGGCCGCGGGACCTTGCAGACATCCGGTGATCGCACATTCCGACATCCTCCTGCCGGGGTAGGCTTGGTGCGTGATCGCCGTCGTCGGAGTTCCAGCCTGGCGTGCCGCCGAACCCTCGGGTCCGG